>JANOTC010000466.1:0-5160 GCA_031416175.1 Gammaproteobacteria bacterium | reverse complement strand
CATCGACGCGGCGCTCACGCAGCTGCGGCAGGAAGGCCACCTTGTACTGGATGAAGATGTGGCACGGCTGTCGCCCTTCGTTAATGAACACATCAATCTGTTGGGCCGCTATTCCTTCGCGGTGCCCGAGGAAGTCATTCGGGGCGAGCTGCGGCCATTGCGCAACCCCAACGACCCGGATGCTTAACGGGGTTTTACGTTCCATTGCTCCCTAAACCCCTAAATCGGCATTGTGCAGCGTGCGTCGCATAGTGCGCTCAGAGCAGCCGAACGCAACAGCGAGGTCGATGACCGTCACACTACGGTGTCTGTCGAGAAAATCCAGCACCGACAGCAATAAGTTAGGGCGCGTCGGCGCCATCGCTACGCCAGGGAATGTCCTAGCCCTTCCCATTTTCATCCCGTCTGGTCCTGACCAAGGCCGATCCATACCCAAGCTGCTCGAAGTGAAAACGATGCGTTGTTAGGCCAAGATCGACGCCATTCTGAGCTAGGAATTCCACCTGTTTCCGGTCAAAGCGCACCCCATGTTCGGCCTCGAACGTTTTCATCGACTCGATAAACCGCCATTCATCCAGCGTGCGGGTGCCTTTCGTGCCGTGGCACGGTTTACAGGCAAAGCGACCATCGTCCGGGTGGAATGCCAGACTTGAAAAAAACCGAAGTCGTTCGCCACAATAGTGACAGCGTCCTTCCGACTTCAGCCAAGCAGACCCTTGGGCCGAGCCGCTATCAGGGCACACCCACAATTCGGTCCCTGCCGCCGTCTCCGTGTGCCGACCGAAAGGTATTCCCTTGAGGTATTTAATCCAAATCTCTTTACCGTCGTCTCGCGCTTCAATCAGCCGGTGTTTGAGTAGCGACGCGCGCACCTTGTCGCCGGTCACGTTGCGTGACAGCGCTTGTGTGCCTTCCATGTATTCCGGCTGATAGCCGAGTACACCGATATCGTATACGGTCAAAAACGCCTTAAACGAACGCCACGGTAAAAAAATCGGATCAAAAAATTGGGACTCGTCAATGTAAAAATCGATGTCGTCGTCGACTGGGAATTCGGTTAGGGTCGGGTTCATGGCTTCGCCTCAGTTGCCTCTTTTGTCTTCCTCGCCGTTTTCTTAATAGGCCTACGTTTTCGCGCGGGCGTCGCCAATTTCTTGAGTTCTTTTGCAGGCTGAAGCTTGGCGACCCGCTTCCAATCCGCTCCAATCAACGTCGCGATGACCGTCTGTTTCGGTACACCGTAATGATCGCGCAACGCGTCGAGCTGGGCGGCGACCTCTTTGTCCAGGATGACCTGAACGCGTGACTTATCTTTGTTGAGGTGGCGTTCGCGGTAGTCGCTCTGTATCTGAGCGTTAGTTTTAGCCATATTAATCCAGTGGGAGCTGAGTGTCGCTATTCTAGCGATCATTACAGCGTAAGGCCACGCTAGAACGGAAAAATAAACCGGGGAAAACGCCTTGACCGATAAATATATTACACTGTAATCTTGACATTACATTACAGTGTAATATAATGCTACCATAGACTCAATAAAACAGGTTGGAGACGGGCTAATGAGCATGAGTTACGCCGGCGAACACGCCACCTACGCAATACCGAACAGCGCACTGCACGATTCACTTTGGACGTTCGAGGTGGACGTGATCGACGAAGGGGAGCGCATCACAATAGTGATCACCGACGATGCGACTCAACATGCCGATATCCGGCTGGCCCAGGTCATCGAACATACCGCGACCGAATTCTACCGAGCCCACTTGTCCCACATTCCCCCCAGCGCGGTGCGCTGGATCGAAAAGCTGGTGCAGCGCCGACACACGCAGTGGAGCGAAATCCAGCTGACCGCCATTGGCGGTCGCCAAGTCCGCCTAGAGTCCCCGCGCTGGCGGGCACTGTCACCCGAGACGATCCGCGCCCTCAAGGAGGTATTGACGTGATCGCGGGCGCCATTCGCTGGGAGCGCACGCGCAACAACGTCACCCGCTACTACCAGGCGTGGGCCACGCAAGACCTTTTCGGTGCCTGGATTTTGGTGCGTAGCTGGGGTCGTCGTTGTGCGGGTCTAGGCGGTAAAAGCCAGATCGTACTCGGCAGCCGAGCAGAATGTGATGCGCACATCCACGAGATCGCCAAGCGACGCGCAAAACGCGGCTATCAACGCGTTTATAACACTAATTATTGAGATACCACATGAGCAAGCTCGTCGAAAAAAGTTCGCATTCACAGACCACGAACAGAAAACGGCGCTGACGTGGTCCTTATCCGCCGCAAACATAGACCACGGCGCGACACAAGATTGTGTGAACGTCAGGTTTGCCAACGTGTTTGAGCTGGTCGGGTGGGCGAGGATATTTCGAAGGACATTCGGTTATCTTCCAGCAGAAATCGTTACTTTATCGCACACGCACACTGATACGATGATTTCGCAATCACGGACACCTATAACGTCACCCAGGGAGAGCACAGCATGACACTAACAAGACCCACACTATCGGCATTGGGACTCGTGATCGCGACCACGTTTACGACCGGCTGCGAAGTAAAGAAAGAAGAGTCAGGCACTAACGAGTTCGACATTAATTTAGCGGCAACGGGGATGTTCTTAATCGGATCGCTGGCTGACGTGGGCACAATGGCGTCGACGACCTTCCCAGAAAAAGCCGCCACGGCGATCTCGCAACGGCAGGCGCGCGTAACCGTGACTGGTGAGTGCGAAGTGAACCAAGGCAAAATTACGTTGGATGTGACGGACACCGACAACAACCGTGTGTTGTCCATTGGGGACACCATCAAGGCGACCTTCGACCAATGCGCCATCAAGGACAGCGGCGGTATCGAAACGCTAAATGGCGAGATAAACCTCACAGCGACGGGTGTCGATTCGACCACCCACGAAGCGACTGCATTGGATATCCACGTCAATTTGACTAATTTGGGTCTAGGTTTAACCGCTGATATGACCTACCAGTCGTTGCCGCAAAAGGCGTTTAGAATTGAAATGGTCCCAGGCAGCGCGGCGCAGGTTGCCGTGGGCTCGCGTGTGATCCCGGTAAGCGCATTCACGGCCGCGTACGGGGCGCCTGCGCTATCGGGCTTTAAAGTACAGATGAATCTCACGGCGGCCGACCCCGTGTACGGCACGCTAGAGGTGGCACTGGATTCGCTGGTCGCGCTAAATGGAAGCACGACGCAAACTGACGTAACCGCCAGCGGCAGCACCGTACGCATCACCTCGGCCGGCAATGGCAACCTGACGCTACGCGGAACCTCCGGCGAGCAAACCGTGAAGGGCCAAGTGCTCATCGACGCCGTCAAAAATCGGTAGAAACCAAAAGTAGGACAAATCACCATTTCACCCTAGAACTGGACAGAAAGGAGGCAAAATGAGCGCAAATGGATTGAAATTTCGCGTTTTTGGCATGATGATGACGGTAGCTTTTTCAGCGTGCGCGACGGAACCGGCCCAACCCACGCGCGATTGTGTTCTGCACGTGGAAGCCGCGCTCGACTGGGTGAAGTCGGGCGTGGTGACGCGCACTGGCAAGAATGCAGTAGGTGGTGGTAAAGAAACAGTCGAGAAGATTGCCGAGCAGGTAGAGAAGATACGCAAAACGAAAGGCGATTGCGCCGCTTACGACACGGTAGCGGAATGGCTAGCCAATCAGGATTGAGGCGCGATGACTCACGGCGAGAATCAAGGAGCGATGAACGTGAAAGTGGCCAAATTCAGTGAATTTGATACGCGCGGTGGTAACGGCGCCGAAACGGACAAATGCGCGTTCGGCTGGCGAATAAAGCGCGGCAAGAACGGCGGATGTTACCTGGGGTCACTTTTGCCCACACTCAATCCACCCAAACCGAAGGTCAACACCATATGAAAAATGTATGTCTAACACGCGTTAGTGTTGGTGTTATTGCGGCATGGATGGCGGGGTGTGGGGGTGGAAGTGGGGGTGCAGATAACTTGGCTGGCACAACACCTCCCCCATTTGTTATTCCTACATCTAAATTTGCAGTGGTTGAGCCGGAACAACTAACACTGTTTAAGATCAAGCACGATGAATTTAAGCAGCCGACGTTGTTATCGTATAGCAACGCTGACTTGTTTCTAGTCTGGGACGATAGGTATGCGGGCAACGGCATTCGTGCGATGTTTTATCATCCGTCCACTGGCTGGGGTGAAATACAGCAAGTTGAGGCTCAGACACCTCCAGAGATTGGTGGTCGATATTCTGAGTTTAATACACGCATTGATGATCAAGGCAACGCCATTGTGATGAGCAATGAGAATTACGTATTTAACACTGTGACCCACGCGTGGGTCAAATTCGTCCTTCCACCTGAACCTCCCAATCCGGCCTCTTTTTTTGGCAGAAGCATGGTCATGGACAATAGTACCAAAAGTGTGGCGATGATTATCGATTACGTCGCTCTGGCGAAATCCACCGATAATCTTTACTACACAGATGTCGGCATCAAAATAACGCGACTGAAAGAGGATGGTTCGTGGGTCGAAGAACCTACGACTTCCGTTATTGTGCTCGACGATCAGCCATTGGCGTGTATCATTTCGTATGATTATTGTATTTCGGACATGTCCGTTGATGCAGACGAAAACGGGCGTCTTTTCGTTATGTATAACGTAAAGAACAACGGCAAGCGGATATCTACATGGAGTGAGGAAACCGGGTGGCGAACGCCATATTTCGTTGATAGAGCACTCAATGTCTCAGGAGGCTCATTGGATATTTCCAAAAAAGGAACGGGAGTCGCCATCTGGCCAATCACGGAGCGCACGGACGTATCGATCACCCACAATCTGGCGTGGTTCGATGGAACACGTTGGTCTACGCCGGAGCCCTTTCAAAATCACAAGGTGGCAATTGATCGTATAAACGTCGGTGAAAATGGCGCAATGCAAATAGTTGGTCATAAATATGTGAGCGGCCTCACGCAAACCGAAGTGCGCGTCGGTATGCGACGGGAATCCGCATCCGCTCCTTGGAGTGAAGTGGAGTTAATGCCGGACGGCGTGCCCAGTGATCAACTAAATCCCCCAATAAATGGCAGGACCAGTCGAGCGCCGTTTTGGCCGTTGACTAGCCGTGGTCTACTCGGCGTATTTACGAACGTCTATTCCGATCCTTACCTGAAAAC
>JANOTC010000465.1:0-2538 GCA_031416175.1 Gammaproteobacteria bacterium | reverse complement strand
CGCGCTCGGTCGGTATATTGCCAGCCCTGACTTGATATTGACGCACGGCAACGCCGGGCGGAAGCGGGTTGAAACATTGTTTAGCATGCAAGCGATGGTTTCTGGCTACATGCGTGTATACGACGACGTTCGGCGTTAAGTTGGCGCGAGTTTCTGCCGAAACTAAAGGGGCTAATTGTTTATCTACGTAAGGAAGTGGTAGCAGATGTGCGGGATTGTTGGGATTTTCGACCTCAATGGCCAAGGTCCGATCGACCGAGAGCTACTTCACAAGATGAACGAGACTCAGTTTCATCGGGGTCCCGATGCGGGAGGACTGCACGTTGAACCCGGCGTCGGTCTAGGCCATCGACGTCTTTCTATCATTGACTTGTCAACGGGTCAGCAGCCGCTATTTAATGAAGACGGATCTGTTGTCGTTACATTCAATGGCGAGATTTATAACTTCCCAGAGTTAAGTGATGAGCTTAAAGCGGCGGGTCATATTTTCAAGACCCATTCCGACACGGAAGTGATTGTGCACGCGTGGGAACAATGGGGCGAGAAATGCGTGGAGCGTTTTCGCGGTATGTTCGCCTTTGCGGTGTGGGATCGCAACAAAAGAACGCTGTTTTTGGCACGCGACCGCCTTGGTAAGAAGCCATTGCATTATGCTTTATTGGATAATGGTCACTTCATTTTTGCTTCAGAGTTAAAAGCGTTATACGCCCATCCATTGCTCAAGCGAACGGTCGATCCGCAGGCGGTAGAAGAATATTTCGCCTTGGGTTACGTTGCTGAACCACGCTCGATATTCAAAGAAATATTGAAGTTGTCGCCCGCGCATACCTTGCTGCTAAAAACGGGGCAGAAAGGTCTGCCTTCGCCCAAGGAATATTGGGATTTTCCTTTCCGGTCTTCCGGTGCGTTGAGCGAGGCGCAGACCACTGAAGAATTAGTAAACCGATTCAAAGAAGCCGTTCGTATTCGCATGATGTCGGAAGTGCCGCTGGGTGCGTTTCTTTCCGGCGGGGTCGACTCCAGCAGCGTTGTGGCGTTTATGTCGCAATTATCGGAAAAGCCCGTCAATACCTGTTCGATCTCATTTGCCAGCCCGAAATACAATGAAGCTGAATTCGCGAAAATGGTGGCGGATCGTTATCACACAAACCATTTTGTGGAAACAGTGGATCCCGACGATTTTAGCTTGGTTGATAAGCTTGCTAACATTTACGATGAGCCGTACGCCGACAGTTCCGCTATACCGACGTATCGCGTGTGCGAACTGGCTCGAAAACATGTCACGGTCGCGCTGTCTGGAGACGGTGCGGATGAGTACTTTTCTGGCTATCGTCGCCATCGTTGGCATATGAATGAAGAAAAAGTACGGTCAATATTGCCATTTTCTATTCGTGGCCCCTTGTTTGGATTTTTGGGGCGTGTTTACCCGAAACTTGATTGGGCACCAAAATTTTTGCGTGCGAAGACCACGTTTGAGTCAATTGGCCGGGATAGTGTAGCGGCCTATCTGCATACCGTTTCAGTCATGAATGACGAGATGCGGGGCAAACTGTTTTCCAATGATTTTAAGCGTTCATTGCAAGGGTATAACGCGGTTGAAGTATTTCGGCGCCATGCCGCGAAGGCGCCGTCACAGCATCCATTGTCGTTGATCCAGTATTTGGATTTAAAGACTTATCTCGTGGGGGACATTCACACGAAAGTTGACCGCGCCAGTATGGCTAACTCCATTGAGGTGCGCGCGCCGCTGTTAGACCACCAATTGATTGAATGGGTGACCGGGCTTGATCCCGATCTCAAGCTACGGGGTCAACAAGGCAAATATATTCTTAAAAAAGCGATGGAGCCTTATCTGCCGCATGATGTTTTGTATCGAAGTAAAATGGGGTTTGCTGTGCCTTTGGCTGAATGGTTTCGGGGGCCGTTGAAACAACGGGTCAATGACTCATTGTTGGGTAGCACGCTGGCCGAAACGGGAATTTTCAATATGGATTATGTCAAGCAGCTGGTAGCACAGCATCAGACAGGTTCGAGGGATTACAGTGCACCCATTTGGGCATTGTTCATGTTTGAGTCATTCTACCGACAGATCCTAAATTCTAAATCTTAAACGCTGAGATTCTGCCGCACAATACTTATGAATATCCTGACGTTCACCACGCTCTATCCAAATGCTGCCAAGCCAACGTTTGCTGTATTCGTCGAAAATAGGCTTCGTCACCTGATAGCGTCTTATCCAGTGCAAAGTGTTGTTGTGGCACCTGTTCCTTGGATTCCTTTTCTTTCGCGCTTTTTGAGCGCATATAAACATACGAAAGAAATTCCGTCCGTTGAGGTGCGCCACAACATAAAGATAGTTCATCCGCGCTTTCTACATGTCCCCCTCCTAGGTAGTTGGCTGTCGCCGGTTTTTCTCGCCCTAAGCGCCGTTTTCACCATCAAAAAACTGCAAAGGGAGACGGGGCGATTTCAACTTATCGATGCACATTATTTCTATCCTGATGGTGCAGCCGCAATACTGTTAGGCAAACTATTGGG
>JANOTC010000464.1:0-1682 GCA_031416175.1 Gammaproteobacteria bacterium | reverse complement strand
ATGATGTCACGCACTAAATTAATCGGAATGGCAAAGCCAATCCCAACGTTTCCGCCGCCACCCGGCGACAAGATCGCGGTATTAATACCGACGAGTTCGCCACGCAAATCGACCAGCGCGCCGCCTGAGTTGCCCGGATTGATGGACGCGTCGGTCTGAATAAAATCTTCGTAGCCTTCAATACCCAAGCCGCTGCGACCCAGTGCGCTGACGATGCCCGAGGTAACGGTTTGCCCGAGTCCAAACGGATTACCGATTGCGACAACAAAATCGCCCACCCGCAGCTTATCGGAATCCGCCAAAGTAATTTCGGCCAGGCTCTCCGGCGGCACTTGAATCACGGCGATGTCGGTTTCAGGGTCCGTTCCCACCAACTTCGCTTTGAGTTGGCGGCGGTCCCGCAA
Organism: Gammaproteobacteria bacterium; assembly: GCA_031416175.1. Taxonomy (GTDB): domain Bacteria; phylum Pseudomonadota; class Gammaproteobacteria; order S012-40; family S012-40; genus JANOTC01. The sequence goes on along the minus strand of JANOTC010000464.1, from coordinate 1,278 downwards.
CACCACGGTTATTTCCTCCGCTTTGTCGATGACGTGGTTATTGGTGATGACGTAGCCGCGCTTCGCATCGACGACCACCCCTGAGCCAAGACTCTGCGTTTCCCGTTCCAACGCTTGATTCGGAATATTGAAGAATCGACGGAAAAAGGGATCACTCAATAGAGGGTTGTCTTGCACGCGCACGCGGCCACGCGTGGAGATATTCACCACCGCGGGTGTCACTTTTTCCAACATGGGCGCGAGCGACGGCACTTCCCCTGGCGCAGATACACCTGCCAACACATGAAGCGGCACCGCTGCCTGCACACCAGCCAATGCCGAACCCAATATCAATGCAAACAAAGCGGCCATTGCGCCGCGCACAGTCGTCATCGTATGCCTCCCGTAAAGTACCGAGCACTATGACCGTCATTGCCCATTTCGGTGCCCGTCAAAAGTAAAAATTCGTCTCCGAATGTCTAACTTAGATGACACAAAGCACCGTTTATTTCGCAATTGTCAACCACAATATATAGTGTTTTGACATTTTGCGCGAAACCTCTTCAGCTAGACGCCACAAGCCTATGAATCATCGGGAGAAATTTATAACATATTGTTTTTCTTAGTATTTATATGCATTAGAAATCTCTTCTGCAACTTGACAGGCGCGGCGCAAGCCATTACGATTGCGCGCCTAAAACACAATATATTGTGTTCTCAATAACGGCGCGACACATGGGGCGGGAAGCCGCGACGGGAACGTAGTCACGGATTCGTTAAAGGAAACAGGCATGGCGAGCAAGGCAAGCGGACGTAACGTACATTTGAAGGCCGTACCCAACACGGTTATCGACATCAAACTCCAAACAACATCGCTGGATATCTGGGACAAAAAATATCGCTTAAAAGCGAAAGACGGTACCGCCGTTGATGAAACCATCGACGATACCTACAAGCGGGTTGCCCGTGCACTTTCCGAAACCGAAGCCACGCCAGCCAAACGCGAAGAGTGGGCGGAGAAATTCTTGTGGGCATTGCGCAAGGGCGTGATCCCAGCGGGGCGCATTACGTCTAACGCGGGCGCTTTAGCCTACAAACCCGCCACGTCGACCATCAACTGCACCGTTTCTGGAATCGTGAGCGACTCCATGGACGACATATTGCAAAAAGTGCACGAAGCCGGGCTAACGTTGAAAGCGGGCTGCGGCATTGGCTATGAGTTTTCTACGCTGCGCCCCAAAGGCGCCTATGTGTCGGGTGCAGGGGCGTATACCTCCGGCCCGTTGTCGTTCATGGATA
>JANOTC010000463.1:0-1933 GCA_031416175.1 Gammaproteobacteria bacterium | reverse complement strand
CAGGGTAACCCGAGTAGGCTACTGGCTACGCAAAACGCGTTTGGACGAAATTCCGCAGTTGCTTAACGTACTGCGCGGAGAAATGTCGCTGATCGGCCCACGCCCGGAACGCCCCGCCTTTTATCAGAAGCTTGAGAACGCCATTCCCTTTTATGCCGAACGTACCTTTGGAGTATCACCCGGCATAACGGGTCTTGCGCAGGTGTACCAAGGCTACGACGAAACGATTGAAGACGTCCGCTCCAAGCTCGCCTATGACCATGCTTATGCCTTAGTGCTGTCTCAACCTGGCCGATGGATCATGAGTGATATGCATATTTTGTATCGCACAATTGCGGTTGTGGTGTGTGGGCGGGGGCAGTGAGCAAACTACACCAGACAGGCGCGCTAGTTGTTTGGTTTGGCTCCGAATTTTGAGCTGGCATCCTGGGACCTCGCAAGAATTGCCCAGTCGGTGGTTGTTTTGTGCCGCTCACCACGAAAAATTCCGAGCGACTCATCTATCTGTGCATTCGCAAAATGCGAAGCAAATTACCAGAATCTCTCCGCCGAGCAAGAAATCTCCACCTAAAACGTGTCGCGGATATTTGTAACATAATGTTTTTATAAGAAAATCTCTCGCCTCCGCCAATGGGCACGACGTCTGCAATTCCCAGTGAGAACTATTATCTGGGGTTGCCGACGATGAATATGAAACAAGTGAATTTCCACAATAGCTCCTTGATCGTATTAAGCGATGATTTCGATGCGCAGGCTGTTGCCGAAATTCGTCCTGCGCTTGAATCAATTTGCACCAATTCCCCATTGGACGTCATCGTCGATTTATCCGGTGTAACGTTTATGGATTCATCGGGCATTGGAGCGCTTGTGTTCCTCTACAAGCGTTTGCGCAGCAAAGGACGATCACTCGTGCTTGTCGGGACAACCGGGCAGCCAGAAAAATTGATTGGAATGCTCCGCATAGATAAGACACTAACAACATTTAGCTCTCTGCAGGACTATGTTGTGGCACACGGTGCGCCACTGTGAAGTCGCATGGACTTTCAAAAATGAAAGCGGTCTGTGCGGTTGTCGTTATTGGGGCTGGATTATCCGGCTGTTCGTTGTGGCCGCCTAGCAGCGGTGGCGGATTCGCAGAACACTTTACCGAGGGTCCTGGGTTCAGAGCGGAACCTTCCATGGGGCGTTCGGTTGAATCGCTTAACTATCATCTTCTTGTTCAGCGGGTACGATTTGAAGTTCTTGGTGCATCGGGCGCCGACAAATGCCTGCCAGGCTTGGCGCTGAAGGCGGAGCGTCAATGGGTGCGTAGTGTTCGGACCCTTACGGCAGGTTTAGTTCCAGATGCCGCGATGGAGATCGATGAACTGCGCAGGCAGCTCGACGGCCTCCAGGTAGGTCTCGACGAACTCAAGCTACAAGGAGACTGTCGACCGTCTTCAAACGTTGACCGCGCGGCGAATTTAGTCGGGGCTAAGGGCTGCAATCAGGGCGTAAACGGCTCGTCGCGTTACGCCTCACCCAACGCCAGAAACCGCTCGAATCAGGTGGCGGCAGATCCACGGCAAAACGGTTCAGTAGGACAAGAGTGGGCTGCCGCAGCGGGCGGGTGCGCAGGGGATAGCGACGGATTGAATGGTGCGGACGGTGTCTCTTCTCTAAGCGGGCGAAGGTAAGGCGAATTCGTTATGTGCAAAAAAATTGGTTTCAAAGTTAGTGCTTGGATTCTTAGTTGTGTGGTCGCGATGATAGGTGCGAGCGGTGCTCTAGCTGCAGATGGCGCCGAATTACTTGTGAAACTCGGCAGCGCTGCGACGGCGGCTAACGATGGATCGGCGCAAACGCAATACGTGTCACCCGGCGATGTTTTTAGAATTTCGTTGCCCGGCGAAGATGCACTGAATCGCGATTTCATGGTTGATCGACGCGAACG
>JANOTC010000462.1:0-8039 GCA_031416175.1 Gammaproteobacteria bacterium | reverse complement strand
CCGTTTCTATCCCTTCAACGCCTTCCGCTCACTGCTTGGTATCGCTGGCGGCGTCACCGCGCCGACCTATGCCGAGCTCTATGCCAAGAAATCACGCCTCACTATATCTAGCGGTTGTGTGTGACAACCGGATAAGCACGGTCAATTGCACAAACACGCGTCGTTCGAATAACGTCGTTTTAGTGAATTCAGCGTAGGGCTGAAACAGGTTGTGAATCATCCCGGCTAATTCGATATATAGGCCGCGCTTGCCCGCACGGCTTGATTCAACGAATAGCTCGCCAGAATGCTAGCTGTGTGCTTAGGAACGGTGGGGGCCAATGTTTCAATTTGCTGTGAACCATCGGCATGAATTCTACTCACAAAATCGTCGGATCTGGCTCGCGTTCATTATGACGGCCATCGCCCGGAAAACATCTCCCTCTACCGCTTAGTTCAAGACCAAGCCAAGACGTTCTTCGCGCAGTCTGTTTGGTCGACCATTCTCGGCGTTTTTTGGCGTTGGGTTTACTGAGTATGGATGTGGATTTTTGGAAAAAGGCGGTTTATAGTGCCTAGCCTAGGCAGAACAGTCGCATGCCGCTGCTGCCTCAGGACTTTGATCAAAGATTTTTTAACGCGGCGCATCCCGACCTGATCGCACCGGGTTTTTTATGAGAAAGAGTTTTAGCGGGACATGGCCAACGCGGAAAATTTTGCAGAAGGTCGGCTTGTGGTGACGGGATTGGGCATGGTCTCCACGGTAGGGCATGACGTGGTGACCGCATGCGCATCCCTGCGCGCGGGTCTTTCTCGTCCCGCCCTCATTGAGCATTTCGAAATACTGGATGACGAGGAAGCGGAAGCGATTCCGATCACCGGGCACCCATTGCACGGATTCGCTGACGGATTCGAGTTTATAGGTTTTTGACTGCGCGTCGCGCAGGGCTGCATTGAGGACTTGATAACTTACGCGCGCCTGCCGGACCGGAGCGATCACCGATTTTGGTCCAGAACTGGACTGACGCTGGTCACGCCGGTGATTGACCCGGACCGATATCAACTTTTAGAGCCGATGCCCCCCGAGGAGCTGCGACGCGACTACGGGGAGCGGTTGCTACGAAATCTGGAACTCCCGTTGTTGAGTTCGCATCTTCAAGTCCTCGATCAAGGAAGTGGAGGCATATCTGCGGCGATTAAGGAGGCGGCAGACCGAATTGCGAATAGAAGCGTTGACAGGGTCATTGTTGTAGCGGTGGACTCCCTTCTTGATGTGTTCACGTTGGAATGGTTGAGTGAGCACCGCCGGTTGAAGACTCACGACCAACCCGCAGGAATAGTGCCGGGTGAAGCAGGCGCGTGCTTTTTGCTGGAGTCGTCCAGTGTGGCCCAACGGCGCGCCGCGACTATCCAGGCGGTGGTGAAGGGTGTTGCCGTCACCCGAGAACCCCACACTTATTTCGATGGCCAGCCCAGCGCCGGAACTGCGGTGGTGGAGGCGGTGGAATCGGTGCTTAATGGAGCGCTCCCATTCGTGGGCGACATCATCACCGATCACAACGGCGAAACTTGGCGCGCGCAAGAATGGGGCAATGCACGGGTGAGATTGCATGGACATCTAGGTGTCGGGTCACGTCACATCTTGCCCGCTGATTCGTTGGGGGATACCGGCACGGCCTTTGGCGCCATCGGCGTGTGCATGGCGGTGCGTTCCTTCGTGCGTGGCTACGCGACGCAGAGGCAGGCATTGGTCATTTCGATGTCGGAATATGGCCCACGTGGCGCCGTCTGGTTCGCTCAGTCTGGTTCTCAATAAGCTGGATCACCGCGCTTAGATCATCATTGGGCAATGGAGAAATCATCTATGGCTAACACCAAACACGCCTTCGACAAGAACCTTCTGAAACTACACAAGCCCACCGGGTCGACGGAAGGCGGGGCGTGCTTGACGCGGCATATCTCCAACGTCACCCACAGTTCCTGCTCGCACCGCTGGCAGGCGCGCCAGCGCGCGGCGACGACCGACGGTGCGTGGTACAACGGAATCAACAGCCCGCGTTGGGACGTGGTCGCGGGCAACTTCGATGGAAAGTGCCGGAAGCCGTATTACCATCAAGCGCACCACATCGTGCCCAACCGCGTGCTGGAGGGATGTATCTATCAAGCGGCGAAGGAAAGCGCCTCGTTCACGTTGTACAAGCTGATTCGCATGGGGTTGTTGGAGGCGAAATACAATCTGAATCACAAGGACAACATGATTATTCTGCCCATGGGCAAATTCGTGGCGAAGCGGCTAAAGCTTCCGCGCCATTTGAATGCGGGTGCGAGGGCGCATGATGACTATTCCAAGAAGGTTAAAAACGAAGTTCAGAAAGTTATTGACGAGTATAAAGAGCTGGTCAAAAAAGCCACTCCTGAGTGCGATAAGCCGCCACCGGCTGATCTTGCGAAGGAGAGCTTGGTGGAAGTCTCAACGATGATGCGCCACGCCATCCGCGCCTGGGGTGAACTCACTGCCCCCAAGACTTTGGATGAAATGACTGGCGCGCACTTTACTCGGCATTACAAGTAACGCGAGGAACAGTTCCGTGAAATATTTTTTTATCGACACGTTGGGGATCAGTGGCGAAGGCTGGTGTTTTTTGGATACTATCCCGGTCGGTTTAGGGTTGTCGGGATATATGCCTGCCAAAGGTCAGCGCGTGGGAAACGATTATCCTGAAGATGCCAAGACTTACATGAGTGATGAATACACGGGAATCCGCCTCGCCTCGCTAATCGGTAACACGCGGAGCTACCTCATCCTTGCCACGGCCGTAAAAGAAATCATCGCCGCGCAGTGCGTGGGCTTGGACATCGAATACCTGCCGTTCACGCTGTACAACCACAAGAAGCGCGAGCACAGCAAGGACTACTGGATCGTGAATCCCATCGGCACGCGGGATTGCCTGAATCTGGAGCTGAGCGAGATCAAGTATTTCAACAAACCCGGCGATGCTTATCACGGCGCGGTCATTTCCGTTCGCAAGCATGTACTTGACCCGGCGAAACTGAAGGACGCCCCGGCACTGTTCCGCATTAAGGAAGGGCCGCGCGAGTACGTAATCAACGAAACCTTGGCCAATATTTTCCGCGAGAGAAGTTTCACTAACATGCGTCTCACGGAAATCGAGCAACAACCGGTCTCGGGAAAAAAACCATAGGCACCGCATTTATGTACTCCCAATATCTGCCAGTGGTCAAAGAGAATGCCAACGAAGACATCGCCGAACTGTTGCCCAAGGCGGTGCAAGGCAAGCTTGGGCGGCGGGACATGCTGTTTTTTTGCCAGATTCACCGCATTGCGGGGATTGCTGCGCTCTTTTTGGACGGCGATGCTGAGGTTTTTTTGCATCGCCTGCAGCAAAGCGGCGGGGCGTTTTGCAACTTTCTGAAACGCGAACCCGAAGAGCAAAAAGTCACCAGCCAAGCGGCACCGTTCTTTGATGCGATCGCCGCACTGGATTTGGCTTGCGCACGTGAAATCGCGCTAAACGCCCGTGCTACATGGAATCCGCAGGAAGAATACGAAGACGACTTTCTCTACGTGTATTTCCTCATGACACAGTTTTTCCTCAAGGGCACGCCTGCCGAAGGTCAGGCATTATTGGATCGCTACGACACATTACTGGCGGGCGATGATGATCCCCGCTTCCAGCTTTGCCAGGCGTTTTTCAAGAATGATCCTCCGGGTTTCGAGGCGGCGATGCACAGCTTTCTGGAGCGCGAAAAAGAACGCTATCGAAAACTGATTCGCGGCGAAGTGATCGCGCAGGAGTCTGCCGCGACGGAAGCAAAGCTCAACGTGGAGGGTCTCGTGCTACTGCGCTTGGCGCAGCAAAGGGGATTTCCTGTGCAAAAGAATTATCTTTTCATTCCTTCGGTTGCCCGGAAGGCGCCGATGAAACCGTACGATCCAGACGCCTGGACAATGGCATGATTTCTAATCACCCGTGGAAGAATTATGTCACAGTCGACAGATGAGCTGCGACACCCCTAATCTTGAATCGTCAATTGCACAAACACGCGTCGCTCGAACAGTGTCGTTTTAGTGAATTCAGCGTAGGGCTGAAACAGGTTGTGAATCATCCCGGCCAACTCTGCTTTTGCTGAGCCTAGTCGAAAGCTTGTCCCCAAGCGCGCATCAACGCGACTGTAACCGGGCACTTCGTCGCCATCGCCCATCCATTCCATCCGACTAATTCGATAATAGGCTGCGCTCGCCTGCACAGACTGACTCAGCGAATAGCTCGCCAGAATGCTCGCCGTGTGTTTAGGAACGGTAGGGGCCAAGGACTCAATTTGCTGAGAACCATCAGCATGTATTCTGCTCACAAACTCGCCTGTTGCCGTGGCGCGACTGTATTGAATCGCCAGAAAATCCGACGGCGCGAGGCGCCATTTAAGCGACAATTCGCCTCCCTTTATGGCCACATGCCCGCTATTAAAAGGCAGGCTCGCACCTGGTTCGGGATTTAAACGAGGATCGAGCGCGCCGAGGTTGGCAATATAGCCATCAGGATAGCTCGCGTCGATCACGCCAATTTCTAAATCCCGAAAGCGTTCTACAAATAACTTACCATCAAAAACCAATCGGTTGTTATCCGATATAGAGTGGAATCCTAACTCGTACGCTGTTAATTTTTCTTCCGTTAATCCGTCCGGGCTGCGCCAGAGCAAGTCAATCAAACTGCCGTCGTCAAAACGTGAGCCCCAATTCGCGCGACTTTCCAGTAGCGACATGGCCCGCTCCGAATGCGCAACGCTCACGCGCAGACTCTGTTGCGCTGCCACGTTATAATTGAGTGAGCTGCGCCAAGAGTAGGTGGTATCGGTGGTCGTGTTATGTTCGAGAAACCCGCCGAAATTGGCGACGAGCACCGAGTTGGCTCGCCAAAAAATCTGGCCAAAGGTGCGCGCATGTCCATTTCTAACAGCGGCGGTTTGTCCCAGCAAACCTTTGCTTTTAAATTGATCTAATCGTACGCCGCCACCCCAAGCGACTTTCAAACGTTGGCTGGGGAGGTAAAGATGTTGTACTTCGATATCGTCACGGTTTCCAATTCCATCAAACACAGCCAGCGTGATCGGTTGGTCTGGGTGGCCACCAAAGAAGTTAGGAAAGAGCGTAGGCGATATTCCGAGCACACCGGCCAAGGGGGCGGTTCGAAAAATATCATCCGTTCGATAATAGTTATGATAATACTGCACACTGAGTTCAGAGTTGTCCGCCAGCATGCGGCGCCAATTGCCTTGAAAAAACGCGCTGGTGATATCGCGTTTGCGCATCGGATCAAATGCATTCCCCTTGGCCCATACGTCTTGCTTTCCACTTGAGTAGCCACCTTGCCAACTCCAGGCGTCGCGCGTTGATGCGTCCGACACCGCTCGCCACGTGACCGAGCGTAAACTCTGTGTATCGGGAATATCGGCAAAGCCTTCGTTTGCACGCCAACTCCCGGTGGCGCGTACGTCCCAGTCGTCAATGGTGGTGCCAAGTCGTAGGGTTGTATTCGTCGTGTTAGCCGAGCCATCGGTCACGGAGATGAATGCGCCGCGCTGTTCAAACGGTTGGCGCGTAATAATGTTAATGGTGGCGGTAAAGGCGTTGCTACCGTGCACGGCGGCGTCCGAACCTTGCACCACTTCGATCCGTTCAATGTCCGCCATGTCGACGCCCAAAAACGGCCAGTCGGTATTAGAGAGCGTCGGTAAATACACCGAGCGACCATCCACCAGAATTTGCATTCGTCGCGGTTGAAAATCGGTCATGCCGTGGTACGTTGCGACAGGCCAATTACCGCTGGCTTTAGAAACCTGCATGCCGGGCACGAGGCGAAGAACGTCTGCCAAATCGACTGCGCCCGTGGCTTTAATCATTTGCCGATCAATTACGGTCGTCCACACTGGCGACTCTTCGGCGGGTTGAGGAATACGCGTAGCGGAAACGGCCATGGGAATGTCAGCAAAAAAGTCGGCATCGGTAGAATTGGCGGCCGCTTCTTGGCCTAACACCAGCGCTAAAATAGCGAAAGTGCCGCCTCTTAGCTGAACCGAGAAATCATGCGCCGAACCTTGAAAGCGTCTGTTAAACGTATCGCTGAAAATCATCCCTGGCTATCCCTCTCCCTCTTTCGCAAACATGCGAATCAATGTCTCAACGACGCACACAGTATACACGTTCGCCACATCAAGGCGCCGCCCGCTAGGAGGGAGTTTTTCGGCGCGTGTACCGATGTTTCACACCGATTGGAAAGTATTGCGCATCGCCGTGCGCAAGTAGTATCACCTCAATGGCGCGCGCCTGCGCGGGAACGTAATTGGCGAATTCACTGTTCAATCGCAATAGTTCGCGCTGAATAACAGACGCGACTACGTCACGACGTTGCGGGCTTGCCGCCTGGCCTGGCGCCAGTTCTACAACCACCTGCAAGCGTTTATCGAGATCGCTGGATTCAATAACGTCTAACACAAATTTCCCTGTCACCCAGTCGCAAACCTCACTTTGCTCTAAACCCACGCTAATATTTTCTGGATACACATTGGCACCAAAATAGGAAACCGTAAAATCAGCGCGACCGAAAATATACACAAAGGGCAAATCGTGGATGGCGAGCGAGGCGAATACCTTTAAATCCGCGATGGGGTCTTCCCCGTGCTGACGCATGAAATCCGTTAGCGCTTGAAATGAAAGAAAGCCGCCTTTGTCGGCGATGTGGTACCGAATCAAGGGCACGCCGTTGTCGCCAGATACGACCAAGGTGTGGTCGTGGACTTCAAAAAAGCGGCTGCAGGGATCGTATTGTACCAGCGTAGGTAAGCGCGATTCCCCAAATAACTCCGCCGCCAAGGCGGGGCGACGGGCCAGTAAGCGTCGAATGTGGATGCTAAGCGGTGTTTCATTTCCTAACACACCGCCATCGGCCGTGCCGTAGAGTGATGCGGTGGCAAAGCGCGGGTCAGTCGCGCCAATACGTTCACAAACGAGATCGCGCCATTCTTCGCTAAATACTTCACCCGCAAACACGAGCTTTGGCGCGTAACGTGGCCACTCAACGCCATTGGCGCGTCCCGTATCAATAACATCCTTTATGAACGGCGGATAGCCGAGCAACACGGTTTGATCGAAATGGGGGCCGAGTTCGGTGACAACGCGCAAGATTTCTGCTTTAATATTGCCCGGTGTTAGAACCGTGATCGGCAAGCCTTTTTGACTTAGTAAGCGACAACTCTGCGCACTGAACATGCCGCCCACCCACGTTCCGAGCGCAAAACAGATGATGGCCAGTGTGGTCTTTTCATGTGCCTGAAAGCTATCGACAAAAATTTGTTCGAAGCGCGCCGCGATATCAATTTCATGCGACAAACTGCGCGGCCAAAATAAGGGCGTACCTGTCGATCCAGAGGATACAGCCACCGTTTCGCACGCGCTGAGTTGCCCGTCAATACAGCGTTCCGGCAAGGCGTAAACCCGCATGTAATTTTCTTTAGTGATTAACGGTAAACGACTGAACTCTGCGTCGTCAGCAAAGCTGTCCAGATCAATCGAGGCGTTCGCGATAAACGCCGCGTAGGCTGGAACCTGTCGTGCCATTTTCTTTGCCCACGCAAGATAGCTTTGCGCACAATCGGTGTGTCGATGGCGTTCTAAGCGCTCGGTTAAAGGCGTACGCAAAAATTCGGCATAAAGGTCGGCGTTTTTCATGAAGAGCGGAGATTCCTTTCGCGATTTAGCCTGTGGAGCGGCACGAAACAGGGCCGCGCCGCTGTAGTGTATTTTACCGGGGATATAGGCGGCAAGGAGCGCGTCGGGCTAGCCCTTTTGGAGTAGGCCAACGTTAGCGAGTTCTCCACGGTTCGCTTTCGACGTAAATTGGCATTATCCCATTGTGACTTAGTCACTGACGGTGTTCTCACACAGCGCGTACAGTCCAGCCTCAGTTCCGACGAGGAGACTGTAGCGGTTTGCGAAATTTGTCCGTTACCCTAAATCCGCTGAAGTTGATTGCCCGATGTTTTAG
>JANOTC010000461.1:0-3607 GCA_031416175.1 Gammaproteobacteria bacterium | reverse complement strand
AGAAATTCTATTTGATACTCGCCGTAGGGGGCGTCGTCGGTGGTTTGTTATCGAGCGTCGTGATTCCCTTCGTTTTCGCGAGACCATTAGAATTTATCTTTGTTTCCGTCGCGCTCCTCGCTATCGGTATTTTCTGGCTAGTCGCTCGCCGCGAAGTGGCCATAATCGCTACGCTCAGCCCGATAATAATCGCGCCGTTCTTGGGCATAGGACTTCACCAAGATGTCACCACCAAACCCGCTGGAGCGACTCTACAACACTTTCGCGACCTCTACGGTCACAGCATGTTAACGCTCACCAATACAAGCGTAGTTTTGTCGAGTGAAACGACAACGCATGGTTCGCAGCTCACGTCGGACGCCGCGTCGCGTCGGCGTCCAACCCTTTATTACACCGAGAGCACAGGTGTGGGGCGAGTTATCGAAAAATTTCAGGCGCAACGTCCGTCGATGAACGTCGGCATTGTCGGATTGGGAGCGGGCACGCTGGCCGCTTACGCCCGCCCGGGCGATCACTACGACTTCTGGGACATCGACCCGAAGCCAATTCGTTTCGCGCAGGAATATTTTTCCTATTTGAAAGATGCTCCCCCCGGCACGATCAACGTTCTGCAACGCGACGGGCGCATGGGTGTCAAGAGCGCTACCGTTGATTATGACATCATTGTCATCGACGCATTTTCGGGGGATGGGATTCCTCCGCACCTCGTTACACTTGAAGCCATGACGCTGTATGCCAAGAAGCTCGCGCCGCGCCACGGCTTGCTATTGGTACACACGACCAGCCGTTACTCCCAAATTCTCCCCGTAGTGGAGGCCACCTCCCACAAACTGGGTCAAGTGGCCATTAACGTTCGTACTGAAATTTCCGAGTCGGGCGTGAATCGCGATTGGGATCCGACCACGACAGAATACATAATAGTGTGTTCGGCGACGCAAGCCGACAATATTAGCGCGTGGTTCGCCAACGAGGAGGATAACGGACGCGTACGCCACATCTTGCAGCGAAATATACGCTCGAGTTATGACGAGACACTGGTCTGGACCGACGACCGACAGTCGATTCTCGTCAGCACTGATTTGCAGAAATATCTGTTTCAATAACTGGCCCCGAAGAACGTTTTTCCGGTTGCAGACTGCGAGAAAAACGCGCACACGCGACATGCTATATTATGAGTCCCTAACAGTTTATCGCTCTGGTATCCGAATTACGGCTATGACTCGTTCGCCAAATAATCGAGGACTCGGCATGGACAGCCTGCGCGGTCTAATTTTAGCCGTAGCGGCAAGCCTCGTTCTGGCTGCGTGTGGTTCGTTGCCTACTCAACCAACAATAACGCCGACGCAACCGGAAACGGCACCCGTAACGCCCTCGCCCACAGTACCGCAGCAAGACGAGGCTACGACAACAAAAAGCCGGGTACCGATAATCGCGCGGAAATTCCTGGGTGTTCCGTATGTTTACGGCGGCGCCACACCAACCGGATTCGACTGCAGCGGATTGGTGCAATACACTTTTCGCGAACTCGGAATTGAAGTGCCGCGCACAACTTCGGAACAGTTTTCCACCGCGTGGCCCACCGACCTCGCGCAGTTGCAGTCGGGCGATCTACTTTTTTTTCGACTAAATTCGAAAGTTGTGTCGCACGTGGCTATCTATTTTGGCGATCAGCAGTTCATCCATGCTCCGGCAACCGGACGAGCGGTTTCGATTTCGTCGCTGAACAATCCGTTTTGGCGAGAGCGACTTGTTGGTGCGGGCCGGTTCTTTTAGCCTAAGAACGGCGATCTAATGTAACGATTCAATAGCCGTTTGTTCCCGTTCGGACGAGAACGACGGAATTGGCCTACTCCCATCTGCTTGGTAACCGGTTTTGAAGCCTGTATGGTAAAGCTGGCCTGCGGATTAATGACCTACCGCGTATTGCGCTCGCCAGTCTCGCCCACTATGATTGACCGAGAGATAATCCACGGCAGTCCACCCGTCAATATGTTGCACTGCCTATCACTCAACACCTTCAATTAATTGCCGTTTTCCGGTCGACATAGGCTCGTCTACTGGTATCCAAAACACACCGTTTTTAACCGTGCCGAAACTACTAGTTGGCGACAATCCGCAGCCACAGCTGGCTTTACTCTCATGCCGGAAAAATCTGAGATTCTGGCGTACATCCCTTTTTCGGGGGATGGGCAAAAATAGCCAATTTCGCCTTCGCGCGGTCGGTGTCGGTCACTTTCTGATCCCAAGGACGGACCGGATTTTGATGAGCGCGCGGTGGCCCGTCCGCTCACCTCAAAGGGTAGTATTCGCGTGGCTGCATCAGTTGGTTAAGCCATCACGTCACGGCTTTACGCTTTCATCGCCAGGGCCGAAAAATTTGCGCCATACTTGGGCGTATTTGCCGGACTTGGCGCTGGGGGTGGGTGCTTTGATTGAACGTCGTAGTGAACTTGCTGCTTTCGCTGATTTTCATTTTCGGGGATACTCAGTGACGATGGATGAGATGGCATGCGCGATCCAGGTCGCGAGCGGAAAGACGGTCCGTGTTAAACCGTTTCCTTGGTGGTTCTTGCGCTTAGGCGCTGCGTTTTCTCCGATGTTTCGGGGTTTGCTTGAAATGCGTTATTTGTGGGACGCTGAAATTAATTTGCTTGATGGCAAGTTGCAGTCAACCTTGAAAGGCAAGGCTCAGCAAACACCTTTGGCAGAAGCCTTGGCAGAGGCGGGCATCGTCAGAAAAGGGTGAGGTTTAGCGTCGAGTAGAGTCCCGTTTTATTTTGTTTTTTGACGAGCATAAAGGTCGAACAATGATGCGTTTTTTATTTTCCCTCTTGTTGTTTGTGTTTGCCAGCAACGTTGCCCAGGCGGCAAGTTTTGACCAAACAGTTTGGAATGGCTTGCTCAAAAAGCACGTTGTTTCTATTCGGCAGGGGCAGGCTACTCAAGTTAATTACGGTGGAATGGCGGCAGATCGGGTGCAACTCAAAGCCTATTTGAATGCCACTTCTGCGGTACAAATCACAACGTTTAATAGTTGGAAGAAGCCCGATCAATTGGCATTTTTAATTAACACCTATAATGCGTGGACGGTCGAGCTGATTCTGACGCAATATCCCAAGCTGGAGTCTATCAAAGACCTAGGTTCTTTATTTGAGTCGCCGTGGAAGAAAAAATTTATTCCGCTACTGGACGAAACGCGCTCCTTGGATGATATCGAGCATGGTCTGATTCGCGCAGACAGGCGCTATGAGGAACCGAGAATCCACTTTGCAGTAAATTGCGCTAGCATTGGATGTCCCGCGTTGCGCGCGGAGGCCTATGAAGGTGATCGTTTAAGTGTTCAATTGGACGAGGCGACAAAGTCGTTTTTAAGCGATCGAACGCGTAATCACCTGGATGGCGCCGCGCTCAAGCTTTCTCCGATTTTCAAATGGTATCGCGGAGACTTTGAACGTGGCTGGGGCGGGTTTAAGAGTCTAGAACATTTTTTGGCGACCTATCGCCAGTCGCTAGGATTGACGGAAACGAATGTACGTTGGTTGAATACGGGTGATATGGATATTGAGTTTTTAGACTATGATTGGCGCTTAAATCGGGTCTAAGTACA
>JANOTC010000460.1:0-3112 GCA_031416175.1 Gammaproteobacteria bacterium | reverse complement strand
GCATGCACTTAGACGATCCACACATCTGGTGGCGGACGGCGTTGGCATATCGGCCTTGGCGTGGCTAATCGGCGCGGACGTAGGGGCACGAATTACCGGCGGTGATTACTTCATGGCCGTTATGGCCATGCTGCAAAAACGCGGCGGTGGGCGTGTGTTGTTCTTCGGTTCGACTCGCCATGTGCTCAACAAGATTGTAGCTCGGGCGGCCCGCGATTTTCCATTGGTGGAGATTTGCGGTCTGATCTCGCCGCCGTTTGGGGCATGGTCACGGGAACAAAATGCCTTGTTTATACGGGAAATCAACGACGCACGGCCGGATGTACTCTGGGTTGGAATGACAGCACCCAAGCAAGAAAAATGGGTCGAAGCTAACCGGTCTTCGCTCGACGTGCCGATCATCGGGTCCATCGGCGCGGTTTTTGATTTCTACGCGGGTACACATCCGCGCGCCCCTGAAGTTCTGCGCAAGGCAGGGTTAGAGTGGGCCTATCGCCTGGTGCGCGAGCCAAGGAGAATGTGGAAACGAAATTTCGTTTCCTCTCCGCTATTTGTGGCGTATTCGATTTGGGCTCACATTTTTGGTATGCCCGCAGAAACTGATCAACTCGTAGACGCGGCTGGGACCGTTGGTGTGGGCCAGAACCAACTCAGCGCCTGACTACTTGGGATGCAGTGATTCCGTTTGAGAGGGAGAAATGCCAGGTCCGCCGGTCACAAAAGCGTCACAATAAATCGTCATGCTAACGCCGTACACAAACATGACGGACAAGACAGCCTACACACTATGAATTATCCCATACCGAATAGTAATGCAGTTCAGTCAACGGTCGTCACAGTTTGGCGCCAAACGCCCATTATTTGGTTCTCATTGGTAGTCGCGCTTGCACTACTAGTGATCGCATTCCGGGACTCGTTGACGTACATGGTCGAAATGTGGGACGCCAAGGAAGAATATAGCTACGGCTATATTGTGCCTTTTATGACGCTATTCCTAATCTGGCAGCGGCGGCCGCTCATCGAGCGGTCAACTTACGAAGGGGCTTGGAGCGGTGTTGTTGTCCTTGCCTCTAGCTTCGCCTTGTTTGTAATTGGTGAGCTTAGTTCTTTATACACAATCCAGCAGTACGCATTTGTAATAGCAGTGGTTGGATTGCTGCTATCGCTAATGGGTTGGTCAGCATTTCGCCTCGTAGCCATGGCCGTGTTGATGCTCGCATTCATGATTCCAATGCCGGAGTTCATATTGAAGTCGGCGTCAGGTCAATTGCAGTTGATTTCTTCTGAAATTGGCGTTGCAGTAATTCGCGCGTTTGGAATAAGCGTGTCTTTAGAGGGTAACGTAATTGACCTTGGCGCTATGAAGCTTCAGGTGGTGGATGCTTGTAGTGGCCTAAGGTATCTCTTTCCCCTTATGACATTTGGATTCATAACTGCAATTTTCTATAAGGCAGAATTGTGGAAGCGCGTGATGATTTTCCTGTCGACGATACCCATAACAATCTTCATGAACAGTTTTCGGATCGGGTTGATCGGCGTAACCGTAGACTACTGGGGGCCGGCCATGGCAGAAGGGTTTCTTCATGACTTTGAAGGTTGGGCAGTTTTCATGGCTTGTACTGGGATTCTGTTCGCCGAAATGTGGCTTTTGACGTTTTTTGGCAGTAACCGCCGACCGCTGCATTCGACCTTTAGAATTGATTGGCCTGTTAGTGCCCCCTCAAGTGCCAAAATCTACTTCCGAGCTTTTCCCAAGCCCTTCGCGATATCAGGGCTGGTCGTCTGTCTAATTGTGATTTCCGCGTTTTCATTGCCGGCCCGCACAGAGTTTGTTCCAGCCCGCACCTCGTTTATCGACTTTCCTTTAACTCTTGGGGGGTGGCACGGCGTGCAGGGTCGCGTTGAGCAAATGTATTTGGACGTACTTAAAGTTGATGATTACTTCATCGCCGATTACGCGGATGGCGCCGGCCAATCGATAAATCTCTACATGAGCTACTATGAGTCGCAACGCAAGGGACAGTCGGCACACTCGCCAAAAACATGCATTCCCGGTGGAGGATGGCAAATTGGAGACTTTTCGTCGCTTGAAATTGATGGCGGACTCGGTGAGGGTGCTGCACTAAATGTCAATCGCGCCATTATTCGAAAAGGAGACAGTCAACAACTGGTCTACTACTGGTTTGCGCAGCGTGGTCGGAGTATCACTAACGAGTACTTGGTTAAGTGGTTTCTCTTCTGGGATTCCCTGGTGAAGAACCGAACCGACGGAGCTTTGGTACGACTTGTGGCGCCTATAACATCAAAGGGCGACGTGGCTACGGCAGATGCCAAGATGCAACTGTTTGTCCGGACCATTGCCAAGCAGTTGCCTCGATACATACCGGAATAGACACCGTTTTACACATCAAGGATTTTAACGATGATTTGGAGCAAATACGCCGTTGTTGCTGTGAGCATTGCGACGCTTGTCGCTTGCGGGAGCAAAGAATCGCGAGTCGATGGGTATCTGAAAAAAGCAGAGCAATTTTTGGTCCAAAAGGACTACGACAAGGCCCGTGTAGAATACAAGAATGTACTTCAGATAGATCCCAAACACGTTGCCGGCAATCTTGGCATGGGTGCGGTGTTTGAGGCTCAATCAAATTTGCGCGCGGCGGCCGGCCAATATCAGCGGGTACTGGATGCTAGTCCTGCCAATGTCGATGCGAAAACGAGGCTTGCGCGTCTGTATTATTTGGGACATGCAGCTAAGCGCGCGGAAGAGCTCGCTGACGAGGTTCTGAAAGTGGCGCCGAACAATGCCAATGCGTTGGCAGTCAAAGCCGGCGCTTTGGCGATCTCGGGTAAGGATGCTGAAGCTACTTCGACAGCTCAAGAAGCCCTGCGTTTACAGCCCACACTCGCTGATGCCGCGCTACTGCTTGCCGGAATGGAAATGAAGAACAAGAAACCCGAGTCAGCAGTCGCGGTCTTGCTGGATATCAAAACAAAAGTACCGGACAACGTCGTTGTTCGCACCGCATTGGCAGATGTCTACGCAAAAATGGGGCGCGTTGATGACGCCGCGGGCGTGCTCGGCGAAATCATTAACCTCGAGCCAAAGGAACTC
>JANOTC010000459.1:0-11361 GCA_031416175.1 Gammaproteobacteria bacterium | reverse complement strand
GATTTATCCGTACCTTGCCTATGAAATTCTAAATGACTTGGTCCGTACGGGCGAAGTCGCCGACGGCGGCAAAACCCGTCTGGCCGAAAAATACCGCAAAGGCATCGACAAGGGCTTGTACAAAATTATCTCCAAAATGGGGATTTCTGCGATTGCTAGCTACCGTGGCGGGCAGTTGTTTGAAGCTATCGGCCTGGACGAAGATGTTATTAAGCTGTGTTTTAAAGGCACCGTGAGTCGACTGCAAGGCGCCGGGTTTATCGAGCTGGAAGCGGACCAACGCAGTCTAGCGCGTAATGCGTGGATAGCCCGCAAAACAATTAGTCAAGGCGGCCTTTACAAGTACGTGCATGACGGCGAGTATCACGCCTACAATCCCGACATTATTAACACCTTGCACGCGGCAGTGCGTAGCGGAAATTATAGCGACTATCAGCTCTACGCCGACTTGGTTAATCACCGCCCTGTCGCCACCTTACGTGACATGTTTAGACTGAAAAAAGGGTCCACCCCAATTTCAATCGAAAGTGTGGAGCCGATGGACAACATTCTCAAGCGCTTCGACAGCGCAGGAATGTCTTTGGGCGCGCTATCGCCTGAAGCGCATGAAGCGCTGGCGATGGCGATGAATCGCCTCGGCGGGCGATCAAACTCCGGCGAAGGCGGCGAAGACCCCGTGCGTTACGGCACGGAGAAAATGTCCAAAATTAAGCAAGTGGCCTCCGGTCGCTTTGGCGTCACGCCGGCCTACTTGGTCAACGCCGAAGTGTTGCAAATCAAGATCGCGCAAGGGGCTAAACCCGGCGAAGGCGGACAACTACCCGGTGACAAAGTCGACAAGCTCATTGCCACATTGCGTTTTGCTCGGCCTGGCGTATCGCTCATTTCGCCACCGCCGCACCATGACATTTATTCGATCGAAGATTTGGCGCAGCACATTTTCGATTTGAAGCAAATTAACCCCAAAGCATTCGTTTCGGTAAAATTAGTCGCAGAAGCAGGCGTCGGCACCATCGCTGCGGGTGTGGCCAAAGCCTATGCGGATTTGATCACTATTTCCGGTTACGATGGCGGCACCGGCGCTAGCCCCCTCACGTCAGTAAAATATGCTGGATCGCCGTGGGAAATTGGTCTCAGCGAAACGCATCAAACGCTACGTCGCAATAACTTGCGTCACCGTATTCGCTTACAAACCGACGGCGGTCTAAAAACCGGACTCGACGTGATCAAGGCGGCCATTTTAGGCGCTGAAAGCTTCGGCTTTGGTACGGCACCGATGGTTGCGCTGGGTTGTAAATACTTGCGAATTTGCCACCTGAACAACTGCGCAACTGGAGTGGCCACGCAAAACAAAACCTTGCGACTTAACCATTTCATCGGCTTGCCTGAGATGGTAATGCATTACTTCCGCTTCGTTGCCCGTGAAACGCGCGAATGGATGGCGTTGCTTGGCGTGCAACAATTGACAGACTTAATCGGACGAACCGATTTGTTAGAGATCATCGAAGGTCAGACCGACAAACAACGTAAGTTGGATTTGTCGCCGATACTTTCTGACGGTGGCGCGCCAGCTGACTGTCCGCGCTTTTGCATTGAAAGTCGCAACGCCCCTGCCGACAAAGGCGAATTGGCGGAGCAAATGGTGCTCGACACCCTAGCCGCTATTGAAGGTAAACTCGGAGGTTCGTTCTCCTACAGCGTGCGTAACATTCATCGCTCAATTGGTGCGCGCTTGTCTGGTGAAATTGCACGACGCCATGGTAATCAAGGCATGGCCAGCGCGCCAATCACTTTGCGCTTGAAAGGTACGGCGGGGCAGAGCTTAGGCGTATGGAATGCGGGTGGATTGCACCTGGTTCTAGAAGGCGACGCCAATGATTACGTTGGCAAGGGCATGACCGGCGGAAAAATCTCGATTTACCCGTCCAGCGCCAGCCGTTGCAAGAGCAACGAAACCACCATTATCGGCAATACCTGTTTATACGGTGCGACGGGCGGTAAATTGTTTGCCGCTGGTTTAGCGGGTGAACGTTTCGCGGTTCGAAATTCTGGCGCCATCGCGGTCATTGAAGGCCTTGGCGATCATGGTTGCGAGTACATGACTGGCGGGGTCATCACTGTATTGGGCGACACCGGCATTAATTTCGGCGCAGGCATGACCGGCGGTTTCGCTTATGTGCTCGACATAGACAATAAATTTGTTGACCGCTGCAACCGCGAGTTAATCGATTTCGCGCGCGTTGCGACCGAAATGACCGAAGCGCACCGCAATTACCTGCTTGAGCAAATTCGTGAATTCGTCGCGGAAACAGGCAGTCAGTGGGGTCAACATATTTTGGACAACTTCCCGGATTTCGTAGGTAAATTCTGGCTGGTCAAACCACGGGCGGCCGAACTGGATAGCCTCCTTGATACTTTACGTAGCGCGGCCTAAATAACATTCAATGAATGGCCGAACCGGGTTCATAACGAGAATTTCGAGAGTATTGCATCGTCATGTCTAAGCAATTTCAGTTTTTAAATGTGCAGCGGCTTGATCCTGAAAAGAAGCCGGTTGAAGTACGACTGCACGATTTCCGCGAGATTTACGGACAATTCAATCAAGTTAATGCCGGTCAACAGGCGGGCCGTTGCTTGGAATGTGGAAATCCATATTGTGAATGGAAATGCCCGGTTCATAATTATATTCCGAACTGGCTGAAACTGATTTCCGAAGGCAATATTTTCGAAGCGGCAGAACTTTCGCATCGTACTAATTCCTTGCCCGAAATCTGCGGCAGGGTGTGTCCACAAGATCGGCTCTGTGAGGGCGCGTGCACGCTGAACGACGGCTTCGGCGCCGTTACCATCGGCGCAGTAGAAAAATATATTAGTGACACCGCGTTTGCCATGGGCTGGCGACCGGACATGTCGAAAGTCATTCCGACCGGCAAGAAAGTCGCGGTGATTGGCGCAGGTCCGGCTGGACTTGGCTGCGCTGACGTTTTGGTGCGTAACGGTGTAAAAGCGGTTGTGTTTGATCGTTACCCAGAAATTGGCGGCCTGCTCACGTTCGGGATTCCCGGCTTCAAGCTGGAGAAGGAAGTCATCCAGAATCGTCGCCGCGTGTTAGAAGATATCGGCGTTGAGTTTCGTTTGAATACGGATATTGGCAAGGACATTCCTTTCCAACAGCTATTAGACGAATATGACGCTGTGTTTCTCGGCATGGGCACCTACACCTATATGAAGGGTGGCTTTCCAGGCGAAAACCTGCCCGGCGTTCACGAAGCCCTGCCCTATTTGATCGCGAATACGTCTAATTTCATGGGCGTTAATGTCGAAGGCAATCAATTCGTCGACCTCAAAGGCAAACGCGTTGTTGTTTTAGGTGGCGGCGATACCGCGATGGACTGCGTGCGTACCGCCGTGCGTCAAAATACAGAATCAGTTACCTGCGCCTATCGCCGTGATGAAGCGAATATGCCGGGGTCGCGCCGTGAAGTGTCTAATGCAAAAGAAGAAGGCGTGCGTTTCCTGTGGAACCGTCAGCCGGTGGAAATCGTCGGCAACGGGCGTGTCGAAGGCGTAAAAGTTGTCACCACGGCACTCGGACCTGCCGATGCGCGTGGTCGTCGCACGCCGCAAGCGGTGCCAGGGTCTGAAGAAATCATTCCTGCCGATGCCGTCATTATCGCGTTCGGCTTTCAACCCAGCCCAGCGCCGTGGTTCAGCGAATTCGGCATTGACATTGACGAACGGGGTCGCGTTACAGCCAACAAAGCCAAGCATAAGTTTCAAACGAGCCACCCGAAGGTATTTGCGGGTGGTGACATGGTGCGTGGCTCCGACTTGGTCGTCACGGCTGTGTACGAGGGCCGCGAGGCCGCCGATGGGATATTGGAATCGCTCGGTGTCTAACTACTCAGCGTCGGCTTCACGGCCGAGGCAATTTAACTAAAACGGACTAAAGCAAAAAACCCATGACAGCACTTAAAAACGACCGATTCCTGCGTGCGCTGATGCGCCAACCTGTCGACGTGACGCCGGTCTGGATGATGCGACAGGCGGGCCGCTATTTACCAGAATATCGTGCGACGCGCGAAAAAGCGGGCAGCTTCATGGATTTATGCAAGAACGCGGAATTGGCCTGTGAGGTCACGCTACAGCCGCTTGAGCGTTATCCGCTCGACGCGGCAATATTATTTTCTGACATTCTCACTATTCCCGATGCCATGGGTTTAGGTCTAACATTTGGCGTGGGCGAAGGTCCACGTTTCTCCAAGCCTGTGCGCACGGCGGCCGACGTTAATGCATTGGGCGTTCCCGATCCAGAGCAAGAATTGCAATACGTCATGAACGCGGTGCGTACCATTCGCAAAGCCTTAGACGGTCGCGTGCCGCTTATTGGTTTCTCGGGCAGCCCGTGGACGCTGGCCACTTACATGGTGGAAGGTTCCGGCAGCAAGGAATACGCGCACATTAAAGGCATGATGTACCAAACACCTGCGCTCTTGCACAAATTACTCGACGTCACCGCACGTTCTGTCATCAGCTATTTGAACGCGCAAGTCGCGGCTGGCGCACAAGCCTTGATGGTGTTCGACACCTGGGGCGGCGTGCTCACCCCGCGCGACTACCGCGAGTTTTCACTGCGGTATATGCAACAAATTGTCGACGGCTTAGTGCGCGAAGCTGACGGTCGCCGCGTGCCTGTGATCTTGTTTACCAAGGGCGGCGGTGGTTGGCTTGACATTATGGCTAACACCGGCTGCGACGGCCTTGGTGTAGATTGGACGTTAGACATGGGCGACGCACGTCGTCGCGTTGGAGATCGCGTAGCTTTGCAGGGCAATATGGACCCGTCCATTTTGTACGGCACGCCAGAGCGCATTCGCGAAGAAGTGGCGACCATTCTCGCCAGCTACGGCAAAGGCAACGGCCACGTGTTCAATTTGGGCCATGGCATTCATCAGCACGTCAATCCTGAGAATGCAGGCATTTTCATTCAAGCCGTACACGAACTCAGCAAGCCTTATCACGCGTAACTAAACTAGGACTCGTCACACATGGAACGCCGCAAGTTTCTCAAAAATGTTGGCCTTGGCTTAACGGCTGGCGCGACGGCCAGCGCATTTTCAGGTGCAACGCACGCTGCCGGAGCCTTGCCAGAATTGAAATGGCGCATGGCGTCAAGCTTCCCTAAGAGCTTAGACACAATTCATGGCGGCGGCGAAATGTTCGCCAATCGCGTGAGCCAATTGACTCAAGGCAAGTTTCAAATTCGCGTGTTTGCGCCGGGCGAGATTGTCCCTGGCTTGCAAGTATTAGATGCCATACAAGCAGGCACCGTAGAAATTGGACACACTGCGGGTTATTACTACGTCGGCAAGAACAAAGCGTTCGCGTTTGATACGTCGGTTCCTTTTGGTCTAAATTCACGCCAGCAAAACGCGTGGTTCTATTACGGCGGAGGGCTTGATCTAACACGCGAACTCTACAAAGAATATGGCGCAATCAACTTTCCTTGCGGCAACACCGGCACGCAAATGGGTGGTTGGTTCCGCAAAGAAATCAAAAGCCTAGCGGATTTTAAAGGCATTAAGATGCGCATTCCTGGCATCGGCGGCGAAATTATGGCGAAATTGGGCGCGGTGCCGCAGTCCTTGCCGGGCGGTGACATTTACCCTGCACTCGAAAAAGGCGCGATTGACGCCGCTGAATGGGTAGGTCCTTATGACGATGAAAAACTCGGTTTGTACAAAGTCGCGAAGCATTATTATTACCCCGGCTGGTGGGAAGGCGGCCCCACTCTCTCATTGCTCATCGGCATCAAAGAATGGGAAAAATTGCCAGAACTCTATCGACAAAGCATCACTGTTGCCGCTGCTGAAGCCAATTTGCACATGCAGGCGGAATACGATGCCAAGAACCCCGCTGCATTAAGCCGATTACTGCAAAATGGCGCGGTACTGCATCCTTATCCGAAAGATTTAATGGAAGCGGCGCTCAAAATAGCCAACGAGCTGTACGAAGAAGAAGCGGGCAAAAATCCGCAATTCAAGAAGATTTATGATTCTTGGAAACGCTTCCGTAATGATCAATTCCAGTGGTTTCGTGTAGCGGAATCCAGCTATGCCAATTTCACGTTTAATAACGTTAAATAGACTTACAGGGCGGAGGGTTACACCTCCGCCCACAGCACTCGCTTTCATTACTGCCCCGCTAGACACATCGTCTCAATGGCATTCGAGCCAGAACTAACGTGAAATCGCCATTGCCCATCCGAAACGGCGTATCTGCTAGTAGGCAGTTTTTGCCGACAGGTCACTGGCGTTCAATCTTGGAATATTTGGAACACGCTTACCCCACTGTCGATACCGCCACTTGGATTGATCGCATGCAACGCGGCGAGGTGCTCGATGAAAAAGGTGCGCGCATTGCTCCGAGCGATGCTTACCACGCCGGATCATGGCTATTCTATTACCGAGAGTTGCAGAACGAAATCGTCATCCCGTTCGAAGAGCACATTTTGACGCACGACGAACATTTAGTGGTGATCGACAAGCCACATTTCTTGCCCGTCATCCCCACCGGTCCGTATTTGCACCAAACCCTGTTAGTGCGCCTAAAACGCAAACTTCAATTGGAACATCTAACACCCATACACAGACTCGACCGAGAGACCGCCGGGGTTATGTTATTTTCCCACAACCCTGAAAGTCGCGGCACGTATCAGTCGATGTTTCAAAAACACGCAATGAAAAAAGTCTATGAAGCCCTCGCTCCAACGTCAACCCGCCACGCGTTTCCTTTCACCTATCGCAGCAGAATTGTAGCCGGGGAGCCATTTTACCGGATGAAGGAAACCGACGGCGATGCTAATTCAGAGACTCATATTGAAGTATTGGAAAATCGCGGTGAGATTTCGTTGTATCTACTACGTCCAAAAACGGGGCGGCAACATCAGTTGCGCGTCCACCTTGCAGCGCTGGGAATTCCAATACTCAATGATCGGTTTTATCCCGAGCTTGCGCATGGTGAAGGCGACAACTTCGCGCGACCGCTGAAGTTGTTGGCGCGGTCCATTTCGTTTGTTGATCCTTACTCAGGGTTGGCGCGGAGTTTTCGGAGTGAGCGGGTTTTGTGAATATTATCCCCGCATCACCGGCCGACTTGCCTTGCTCTCCGCGGCTTGGCATTCGAATTGCTTACCACAAAATCAAAACTCGTCCTGCGGAATATCAACCTGCAATGGCGCATCCGTCGTTGTTATCTTTTTCTCCAAACTAACAATATCCGGGAATGCCAATATCAATCCCACCATCACTAATTGAATAATGATGAACGGAATCGCACCCCAATAGATTTGGCCCGTCGTTACTCGCGCAGTAAGTTTACCGGTCACTTTGTCGATGTAATCATTTTTTGCAGCGACACTGCGTAAGTAAAACAAGGCAAAGCCAAAAGGCGGATGCATAAATGATGTTTGCATATTAACCGCCAGTAACACGCCGAACCAGACTAAGTCGATGCCGAGCTTTTCGGCGACAGGCGCGAGCAACGGTACTAAAATAAACGCAACTTCAAAAAAGTCCAAGAAGAAGGCAAGGACAAAAACCAGCACATTCACCGCCACTAAAAATCCGAGCTGCCCACCGGGCAAACTCGTTAACCAATGTTCAACCCACAAGTCTCCGTTGACGGCACGAAACACTAACGCAAATACCGTTGAACCGATCAAAATGAACATCACAAACGACGACAACTTCAAGGTCGATTCCATGGATTGCCGTAGCACATCCAAGGACAGCTTTTTGTTGAATCGGGCGACGATCAGCGCGCCCACCGCGCCCATTGCACCGCCTTCTGTCGGCGTGGCTATACCAAGAAATATAGTGCCCAGCACAAGAAAAATGAGAGTGAGTGGTGGCACTAAAGATAAAAGAGACTTCTTAACTAATTTTGTGCCGCGCAACGTTCTTGCCTCAGGCGGCAAAGCAGGCACCCACTGAGGGCGTACTAACGATAAAACCATTATGTACGCCACGTAAAACCCTACCAGCGCCAACCCAGGAATTAACGCGCCGGAGTACATGGCACCGACAGATTGCCCGAGTTGGTCGGCGAGAACGATGAGCACAAGGCTAGGTGGAATTATTTGCGCCAATGTGCCACTCGCCGCGATAACGCCCGTTGCCACACGGCGGTCGTAACCGTAGCGCAACATGATGGGTAGGGAAATCAGCCCCATCGCAATCACTGAGGCGGCCACTACGCCCGTTGTCGCTGCCAGTAAGGCACCGACAAAAATGACCGCGTAGGCCAAACCACCGCGTAAGGGGCCGAAAAGTTGACCAATGGTGTCTAGCAATTCTTCCGCCATTCCACTGCGCTCCATGATGAGTCCCATGAAGGTAAAGAACGGTATGGCCAACAAAGTTTCATTTTGCATGATGCCGAAAATTCGCGATGGCAATGCGCTGAGCAATTCAGGTGTTAGTAAACCTTGTTGAATACCGATGATGGCGAAGACTAATCCATTGGCTGCTAAAGCGAATGCGACCGGATATCCAAACAGCAGAAACAAGACAAGTGAAACAAACATTAAAGGCGCTAAATAGTCGGCCATGACTTAACCTTTCTCAACGGGTTTGGAAACGATCTCAATTCGCTTGATGGTTTCCGCCACGCCTTGCAATAACAATAATCCAAACCCCAGCACGATAATTGCCTTAGCAGGCCACACTATGAGCCCCCCAGGATTACTCGACGTTTCCTGCGAAACAAACGAGGTCACAAAATAGGGCCAACCGTAATACAGCACGACACACGTCAACGGCAGCAGGAAAACAAGTCCGCCTATGATGTCTATCCACGCTTGCGCGCGCGCCGAAAAACGGCCCGCCAACACATCAATTCGCACGTGTTCGTTTTTCTTTAGCGTGTAACCTGCTGCCAGCAAAAAGAACGCCGCGAACAAATACCACTGAATTTCCAAGAATGCGTTGGAACTGAGATCAAACGCCTTTCGAGAAACGGCGTTACCTGCACTAATCAATACTGTGAGCAAGACTAGCCAGCTCAATGCTTTCCCAACACGCTCATTTAGCGCGTCAATTGCTCCGGCGATACTCAAAAGAAATTTCATGATCCCGTTCCTACTCAGCTACATGAACGCGTACGGCGTTGGCCCCGACATGCCTGGCTGCCAAATACCGCGTCATTTAGAAATAAAACATCTAAATGTATATGGTTTAATGAATCCGAAACGCAATTTTACGCGCAATCGCGTTTTTGCGCACGGGAGCATTCAGCGTCTCTGGTGAACCCAGGAGGCTCCCGACCCTCTTGTTCGCTAAACTTACACTTTTGGCGCGATGGGCAAAAATAGCCAACTTCTCTGCTGAATGAGAAGGCGTGGATTTTTATGCCGAGGTCGGCGATCAAAATTCCAGCGACAACTCAGTGGCGAATAACGTCTGGTGGCGAAGTTCGTTGCCTGCATCATCGAAAGCGAAGCCGGATTTAAAATCGGAGCGCAGGTATTCGCAGGTGATGGTCACGGTGTCGAAGGCAAGCCAGGTTGCGGCAAGACCATAGCGGCGTTCCGGCTGCCCGGAAAGTTCTTCGCTGCGTTCATAGCGTGCGGCCACTTGCCAGGTGTGTTGCGGGTAGTAGGCGATTTCAAAGTTCCAGGCGCTTGGCTGGTTCGCATTCGCAGGCAGCTCGCGAAATGCATTCGTGGCCCGCAACACCTCGAATGACATTTCCCCGATGTTGGTCCGGGCCACCGCGTAAGCACTCCAGGCCCCCACTTTTTGCCGATACTGGTTAGCGAAATCCTCCAGCAGTTGTGCGTCCGAGTCCGCCACATCGGAGATGTAGCTGGCGCCGAACAGTAACTTGTTGCCGATGAATTTCGTTTCGACCGCCGCCGCCCAATCGCGGATGCGATCTTCGCTGTTTTGTTTGCGTGCCTGACCTTGATAGGTAAAGCCAGAGAACTCAACGCTATTGTTATAGCTGTAGTTCACCAGCAGGGCAGTTTTGCGGGTTTCACCAAATTCAAGCAGGGGCCCGGTAATGAAGTTGCTGTAATAGGCACCGAACGGCAGCGTCTGCGTACCCACCGACATACCCCAGTTCCCGGAGTTGAGATCAACGAACACTTCGTCCAGCACCGAGCCGGTTTTGTGGTCTTCGAAATCGAGAACAATGAGGGACTCGACCTGATCCGACATTTCCAGCTTGAAGCCGATTTGCGCAGCGGACAGCGCGTCGTCTCGACTGGCGTTCGGAATCGGGTTGCGGAAATTATTGGTGAAAGACGTCGCTTTGACTTTCGCAAGCCCGGACAAGCTCAGCCAGTCGGTCAGATGCGTTCCAAGACCCGCCTCGCGCCTTTCTCTGGGCGTGTGATAAATCTGCACGCGCTGCGCGGTTGTGCTGGTGTCCGCGGCGAGTGGTCCGTCGTCGGTCAACGCCAGGGCAGGAAGAAAAAGAAGTGTCGCAACGATTCTTTTATTCATGGTGGTCGCGAAGAGCCAGTGCAAAAAACGTATTATTTATTTTTCGGCTCGCGGGAAGCGAAGGCTGACGACCAAACCTGGCAGGGCATCGTCGAGCCGCAGTTGCGCATTGTACAATATTGCAACAGCGCGCACCAGACTGAGCCCCAAGCCATTGCCCGGCGTGTTGCGTGAACTTTGCAGGCGGACAAAGCGCTCCAGCACGCGTTCCCGTTCGGACTCGGGAATGCCGGGGCCGGTATCCGACACGCGCAACTCGACCATTTTTTCCGAGCACGAAATTTCAATGCGGATGGTGCCGTCTGCGGGCGTGTGTTTGATGGCGTTTTCCAGCAGATTGCCGAGCGCCTGCGCCAGCAGGTCGCGGCTGCCGGTGATTACGGCGGGGCCGGGCGCGACACATTCGACATGCTGTTGCATCTCCTCTGCTGCGGACGCATAGAGACGGTTACTTTTAAGCCCGTTTGGGTTTTGGTTTTCTCCATGAATTGCTTAGCGATGGCCACTGAATGGAAAATCACGCGCCTGGCAGGCGCGTGTCACGTGTGGAAACAGTCGATGTTCAATGGGATTATGCTTTGAGCAGTACGGAGGATAATGCGCCACACTGCGCTGCCCTAGCTACACATTACACCAACTCAGTTGCTGTATCTGACCAGCTTAAGCACCTCGCCCGTGGCCGGCTTCACTTCGAGCACGAACCCAATGCCCGGAACGTAGTACTTGATTTCCACGACGGGTGACATCGGCGTGGTGGCCCGGACCTTGAGAACTTTCACGTCATTTCCGCTGAAGGGCACACCCGGGTCTTTGGAATCCAGGTCCAGCACTTCGACCACGTCCTCGGCGA
>JANOTC010000458.1:0-5034 GCA_031416175.1 Gammaproteobacteria bacterium | reverse complement strand
GATCGCACACTCATTTCACGATCTGATCACCGTACGGTGATATGAGAGCTTAGGGTGCCACTGAGAACGCAGTTGCCACGTACCAAAAACCAACAGGCGACATCCATTACCCTGCCATAACCAACCCCCCCTCCATGGGTTATCCATTTCTTTCCGAAATGACTTCATCTGAAGCCTTTTAGGAAAGACCCTGCCCGCAAAAACGAACAAGGCCGGATTGCACAATAACGCTGTAAATAAGCCACATTTCTAACACCGCTTGGTTGGATTGTTGGATCGTCCAAGCGAAAATGTTCTGTTCATGCGTCCCGCAATACGTCATGGCTCGCGCGTACAAGCGTGTCCGTATTCTGTGCCCCAAAAGGGATGTAAGGGCACCATCGTGGCGGCGCGGGACTAACCGCGCAAAGGGGCGCTGTGCTTCTTCAGGCGGCAGGCAAACCCGTGAATGTGAATGAAAGCCGGAGGCTTTCCCGCAACCCCCTCCCTTGGCTGGGAGAAAACCTCCGATTCCAAGACCCTCAAGACCGTTGGCCGGTCCCGAGGGATTAGAATTCACATTAACGGTTAAGCCGCTTGCAACCACACTTGGCCCAACGGCTGGAATTTGTATCCCAGTGCTTTGAGCCGATCACGCTGGCTGCGAAAAAGCGCCCGGTCGGTGGTTGGATCAAGTTTTACCTCGCTCGCCAACGGCCACAACGGTCCAAATAAGCTCGCATTAGCGTCATCCTGGCCCGTTTCGCGTGAAACGGACTCGGTAGATGCCTGCACGGTCTCGGTCGTCGCCACCGCACTGATAGGCGGCAAAGGCATTGACTGGACGGCGTGCGTCTCGCGGGTCATCAACGAAATAGGCTCAGGGGCCGGGGTAGGTGTCGGCGCTTCGTCTAACGGGTCCATTTCACCCGTTTGGCTGGGCACCTGAGACTCGCTAATCTTCAGCGACACGAGGGCAATGGTTTCGATTTTGGCGCGTATCTCGACCGTCATGCGGCCCCGCGACACGTACGAAACCAGGTAGATTTTGGAAATCCCAAAATCGCCTTCATATTTGCCGTCTTGATACTGCTCAATGAGCGGATCTTTGACGGTAAATTCGCCGATAGGCGTCACGAGCGAACCGACAATGAAAACGCCGTTTTTGCCGTCGATCGACTTGACGGTTAATGCGCCGGAAAGTTTAAGCATGATGTCCTCCAGAGTGAAAAAAGCTCGGGAGGAATCGCCGCACTGCGGGAGATTATCTCCCCAGCGGGTTAGGTTTTGACTAGAAATTAAGGACCGGGAATCCGAAGATTCCCGGTGAGGTTCAAGCCTTGTCATGGTCACGCCCGCCTGTGGGAACAGTAGAACGAAACGACAACAAGGACACTGCTTTGACGACAGTGCAAATTCCCCAGAAACAGCCGTCGGCTTGTAGGTCGACACTTGAATCCAAAGTACGCGTTCGCACACCGAAGTGTGTACATGCGTTACACGAACGGCCCGCGTGGTCTCCAGGGTGAGTATTACCCAAGAGCACGGAAAGCATGTTATGCCGCAAAAACCGTTGCGGCGCCGGGTCAAAAACAGCCTTAGTTTAGCACACGTCAATCGGCAATTAATTTACCGAATTCAGACATGCCACCTTGCGTCATCGCGCCAGGAACAGTGGGCACGGACTCCGCGTTATCTTCAGCAGGCAAAACAAACGGCACACCGTTTACCTTGATCCAATCGAGCTTCAACAGTCTCGCTTTTAGCGAGATGCCGGTTTCGCCCGCTTTCTTACCGCTCTCGTAAACAAATGTTTCCGCATACAGATCGCCGAGCTTGAATGCCACGAGCACCTTGGCGTTGGGTTCGTTGATCAACAACATAAGCTGATCAACGCAGACCTGCGCGGAATGACCGCTCACCCGGCAATCAAACCGCGTTCGGTTTGGCTCGCCAGGGTCACCATGCAACGCGACCACATCGACCGCCAGAAAGGCAGCGCCTTTCTTAGGTTTAACCAGTCGAGCCCGGTTCAAATAGCCGATGCCGGCCGTGTGCAAATTGAAATATTTAGCCTGTTCGGCTTGAGGGGTTGTCATCACTTTCTCCTGGGTATAAAAAAACCGGAGAAAGCACGACCCCGATGGGGAAGGATTCCCCCGGTCGGGTTTAGAAAAACATCGCACCAATGCATGCGATGGAAATAAAAAATCAGTCGTTGCGATGCCGATAGGCAAATACACCAACACCAATTATTGCGAATAACAACAGTAACAAGACAGGTGTGTAAGGCGTCATAGTCATCATCCTTCGTCCTCCCCGCTTTTTAGAATGGCTGCCACAATAAATGCCGCAATTCCAATCAGCGCGAGAATGATCGCGTTTACCAACGTTACTTTGTCTTCAACAAAGACTCCGACGATGGCACCCACCAAAGCGGTTATGCCGATTTTATCTAACGAATCGGCCAGCCCTACTTTTTGTTTCTTGTTTAGCTTCATGCTTCCTCCTTGGCTATTAAAAACCATCAGAGCAAGCACACCCAGGCGGGGGAGCTTCCCCGATGGGTTGGTTGAAAAAGGATCGACGACCTTACGGTCGCACACTCATTACACAATCCGAAAAGTGTTTAAAGGGTCGTCTGGTTTGAAACCTGTCCAGACACAGGGCAAAAAGCATTTAAATCATTAGCACAATGACAAGTGCTTTGTCAATAAGATGAAAACCTAGTAATCGTTACACCGTAACGCCTTCCTGTTCCGACTCCATCGCCTCGTCGGGAACCGGCTTGCCACGTTTGGCGGCATACTGCACCGTCTCCAAACAAATTGGATCAATCGCCCAATAGTCGGCCGTCATCTGCAACATGTTCCTTTCTTCGTCGCTCTCTTTGTCGTTCCACACGGCTTCTTCTAGCGTGCCACTGACATGGATTCGAGCCCCTTTGCGCAGCAGTTTGGCGGCCATTTCCCCGCGCTTACCCCACACACTGACGCTCACCCAAAACCCTCGATCCCCTCGTTGGTCACCATTTTCATCAAAAAGCGGCCGGTCCATTCGTAGACTGAATTTCGTTACAGCACGTTGTTCGCCACGTACGCTTTTGTACTGGAGCACCGGGTCTTTCCCTAAATTGCCTTCGCCTGATAATTGTCCGCTCATTGCGCCACTCCTTGTGTTAGTTGGTAACACGCATAGTGAAACGCGTCAGTAGCGACAATTCAAGCGTAAATCGTATTTTGGTTTGCGGGGTATTTTCTTGCAATCGTGCGAGTAGGCATGAATTAATGCTTAGCCTTTGATCTGAAGACCGCGTTGAAGACCGCGTTGAAGGCTGCTTTTGGCCCGTAGGCGCACCTTTCGCCATTCCAGCTAGCGAGAGTGGGGTGGCTACTCGAAAACGCCGCCACGAGACGCGTTAGCGATCTTGGCCGCCTTGCTAAGTATTTCCAGGTGTTTGGCGTTCGTTGGTGTTCTTGTTATCACGTTACGCATGACAGAGCGGGGCGGGCGTTGCAATGTTGCATTCGCCTCTCTTTATTAGATTAATATTTAGATTAGAAGAAGATTAGCGGAAATTTGGCGCTTTGATTAATCTTTGATTTGACAGAGGAAATGTCACTTATCAACAGGTGGAATTGTGCGTCGAAGCACGCGCCGATAATGCGTCGAAGCACGTGCGGATTATGCGCCTAAGCACGCGCCAAATGCGTTAAAGCACGTGTCTAGATGCGTCGAAGCACGTACCTAGATGCGTCGAAGCACGTGCCTAGATGTCGAAGCACGTGCCTAGATGCGTCGAAGCACGTGCCAATTTTCGATGGGCAAGATAACGGGTGCGTCGAAGCACGTGCCTAAATATTTTTTGGTATGATTGGCATTCTCTGTACCGTGACGGTGTCACCTACAAATCTGTGTTCCTGAAGAAATCCAATTGCAATGAGTTCATCAAGGGCTGTTCGGCAAAGTCTTTTGAAGCCGGCTGCTTGCTCGATTCGACTCCCGGTAAGATTTTGTAATGTCGCCAGCTTTACTGGATACGGTACGCGATGGCTGCTGTAGTAGGCGTGGAGTGCCTGCGCCAGAGGTTTGCGGCGTAGTTCCATTCGCTGTTCCCAGTCTATCGCGGTCCATTGTGTTTCACCGTATAACCGGATTAGGTCGCGATTCAATTCCACGGTGTATTGATTGTTTAGCTCGTCGGTGACCCCGGAATTAATGAGGGAGCCAAAATACAGCTTACCTTCGTGCGTAATCTCAACGGCGCATGCGGTTAGACGAATGATTCCTTTGTGCAATCGCTCGTGTTGGCTACCGCCAGGTGTAAAATCCATTGCCTTCAGAATACTGTGTGCGCTAAACGAGCAAACGTTGCCCAACGGGTGAGCCTTGGCCATATGCACCAGGGTTTCCCAGAGTGTCAAATCTTCTTGGTTGAGCTGCTGGCCCGTGAATTTAATGGTGGTTCCGGCTTGGCTGCTTAGTAGTTTGCCGTCGATATAGACGCGATCTTTGCTCTGGATTGCCGAGAACAAGGCTGATCGCAAAAAACTGTTCGGCGTGCCGCGTTTGAAATCGGACCATCCCGGAAGTTGGATGATTTCATGGGTGTCGCGTTGTCTGGAGATCGCCTGCATCCGCTTAATCGTCGCCACTATTTCCAGGCTCGGTACGTTGGTGGTCCGGTTTTTTGCATTCATGTTGCCGTTTCCTTACTGCGCGTTGTTTCAAAAATTGTGAGTTGTCGATAGACCAAAAACCGGATCCATTTAGGCTTGCACGTCGAGTTGTTCCCTGTCACACAAATACCGTTCCCACCGCTGCCATTCGCCGTGCGCGACGGAGTAGGCGACATTCAAATCCAGCGTTGCGCGCCAATAGTCCCGCAATACTGCCGCGAGCGCGGGTGAAACAGAGCTGAGCAGCGCTTTGCCGGAATCGCCGGCTGGGTCTACAAACGGTTGCCGGCCATTCACACCCGCTAGACGCCAACGAATATAAACATATCCGCCACTCACGCGATGAAGTACAGGGTGCACAACCCAGGGCGGCCTA
>JANOTC010000457.1:0-5283 GCA_031416175.1 Gammaproteobacteria bacterium | reverse complement strand
CACCAAGGCGAGATCGGCCTTGCCATCGAGCACCGATTTCAGGGCATCGCGCCCCATAACAAAGGGTTTATTGACAACGTTCACCCCCGCCTTTTCAAACAAGCCATGCGCTTTGGCCACAAACATGGGAGCTGAGTTGAGCGATTGCGGGACCGCAATGGTTACTGGCGGCAAGGGTGCCAATGGGGCGACGGTGGGCCGTAGCAACCAGAAGGCGGCAGCACCCAGTATGGCTACTGCGGCCAGAACGATTGCGGCCTGTTTTGTTTTTTGCTGCTTGAAATTGCTCATGCTTTACGCCCTGTTGGAGTTACTTGCCCGACAAGTGGGTGGTCTACGCCGTCGCGGTGGCTTTCGGCAATGGCCATTTCGTGAAAGCCTTGATTCACGAAGCTCAGCGCAAGGCGTTGCAGCCAGCGTAGTGCATGGCCAAGCCAAGGCCCGTACCACTTTTCTGTCGTGTGTCAGAAGAATCAGCCTGAGAAAATTTCTGAAAGATCCGTTCGCGGAATTCTACCGGAATTCCCGGCCCGTTATCGCTTACCGTAACACGAGCCATTTTGTTTTGCACTTGCACAGCAATCTCTACCAACCCATTATCCGGAGAATACTTCATTGCGTTAGAGAGCAAATTGGAAAGCACTTGCATCAGGCGTTGGCTGTCTACTACCACATCAATAACTGGGGCAGGTTCTTTCATGAGAAGTTTAACGCAACGGTTGCTACCATAAGCGCTGTTGGCTTCAATCGACACAAACGGCGCGATCACATTACAGTTTCGATCGCAGAATATAGTGGACCCCGCGCGGCTAATCGCCAAACTCGACGTGATTACGTCTAAGGCAGATAATTCTGAATACCAAGTGATGTTAGTGGACGACGACGAAAAGCTGGTAACCGCCTATGCGCATCACCTCGAAGCGGTCGGCTTACGGCCCGATGTTTTCACTAGCCCCTTAGAGGCACTTGAAAGCCTAGAGTCCAGCCGACCCGATCTCATTTTGCTAGACGTAGACATGCCAGAAATGACGGGCCTGGAACTCGCTGCGCTGATTCGCCACAAGGATGATTACGACGCCATCCCTATTGTATTTCTCAGTGCAGACACTTCCATTCAAACACGCCTGGCGAGCATGCATCTTGGCGCAGACGATTACTTTTGCAAACCGATTGAACCCGATTTCCTCGCGCGCGCCGTCAAAGTCAGAGTGGCCCGCGCACGCAGCCTGCGGGACGGGAATAATGATTTACAGCGCGCGCTACGCGATTTTGAATGCGTGCGCAACGCCATGGACGAACACGCGATTGTCGCGGTCACTAACGCGACTGGAGACATTGTTTACACCAATAGAAAATTTTCGGAAATTAGCGGGTATTCAGCAGATGAACTTCTCAGACAAAATTACCAAATATTAAAATCAGGACTTCACAGTGATGACACGTATTCCGAATTATGGGCCTCAATCACCCGCGGTAAAGTATGGTCTGGAACGCTAACTAATCGCAATAAAAAGGGTTGCCTTTATGATGTAACCACGACCATTGTGCCTAAGCTGGATGCGACGGGTCTGCCGGTCCAATATTTCTCCTTTCAAACCGATATTACGGCAATTAAGAACCTAGAACGAAATTTGGCGGTTGAGGCGGAAAAATTGTCGCTCGCGCTTGAAACAAATTCAAGCCCAGCACCGGTTGTTCTGCTGCAACCCATCATTAACGAAGTAACCCGCCTACTCTGGTCAACAATTCCAAGCACGGTGAGCATAGATTGTCGAATTAATGACAGCGATTTGATGTTCAAACCCTTGGAGATCCCAAAAGTACTGAATTGGGCCAGAAATCAGCAGTGAATTAGGCACTAAATTAGCATGGCATAGCGTCACCCGCTGCAAGCACCCTTCCGCTGGAGTGTATGGAGTGGTGCCTATCGCGCTTTATTGACCTCACGCATCCAGAACCTCATGATCAAGCTCACGGCTTACCCCGGCATCGGTGAAACAATTAAGCTAGGAGAACAACCATGACCACCCTACCCTTTGACGTAATATTCGATCCCTTAGCGAAATCTGATTTGTCGCCGAAAGTGGTTTCTGATAATCATGCTGCGGAACTCGACGCGTTAGACGATTGTGTTCCCGCTAGGCTCACAGCCACGAAATTCGTCAATGGCGAACTCGTATTTTCGGATGCAATTCACGCATCGCTGTGTCTGGAATGGCGTGAATTGAAAGATGGCGCGAATGGCATAAAAAGTCGCCATGAATGGCGGAGACTTGAGATAAAAGCGGCGAACACATCAACAGGAATATCTAGCAGCTATTCGCTTGTCGCTACACGTTGGCCGCATGAAAATGGATGGACATACGTAACAAAGTTCAAGCCCGGCTGGACGGATTTAGCAGATCAAA
Organism: Gammaproteobacteria bacterium; assembly: GCA_031416175.1. Lineage (GTDB taxonomy): Bacteria > Pseudomonadota > Gammaproteobacteria > S012-40 > S012-40 > JANOTC01. The sequence continues at coordinate 2,875 of JANOTC010000457.1, read as the reverse complement.
AGCCGAAGCCTGGTAACGACATTAACACACATGCAAAACTGCTCTATTGGTTGGAGGCTGAGCCTTTTGACTATTGGGAAACACGAAGCGGCATTTTAACCGCCGGCCTTTCGCGACCTGAACGATTTAAATTTCAAGACACGCCCGATGCGCGAGAAAAACCACTCACGTTAATGGGTGTGTGCGCGAATTTCGACGCGTGCCTCGCCTATCTTCGAACACAATCATTGAGGGTCGCTAAACTTCGGGAAGACACGCTTGCTGGCACTCTTAAATTTGGACCTGCTAACTTTGCGAGCAGTCGTACGGGAATATCACCGAAGAAACGTGAAAACTCCATCGCGGACGCGTCGGCCTTTTTGGACCTTGCCATTGTGCAAGCCCTTGCGGGAGGCAAAGACCCGTTGCACGGGTTGGGTCGACCTGTGGATGCGCTAGTCGAGGAAATTTACCTTGGGCATTTAAATAACACTAATTACCGCGAAAAGGCGCGCGTTGGTGCAAATTCAAGTGGGTTGTGGGTACCGTTTAGCAGCAGCGCTTATAACCCGCTAGCCATTGACAACAGCGTTGCCGCCGACGACGAATTAGACGACCAGTTTGATATTATGGACTTTGAGCCGGACGACTAACACTTATAGAGCATTTTTAACTTCTCAACGTCGCCTTCGCAAAGTAAATGTTATTCTCCATTCGACGAAGTTATTGAGTGACGAATGCATAATCGTCACGTGAAGGTCTACCCATTATTTGCCTTACTAGGGAGAAGGAAGCGGGGCGGGGCGAGATGAAGGAAATTCAGCCCAGTGAAACGCTGAAAATCGCTATCAAGTGACACCAAGCGGCCTGCTTGTTCGTCCAGAATGGCGTCGAGAGCGGCATTACTCAGCGCGGGGGTGACGCTGCCATCGGCTTTGCGCGCGATAGGGATGGGCGGACGGCGGCGAGGCTCGGCGATGATAGGCGTAGCGGAGCCAGCCTCCAGTCCGCGCTCAATTAGTTGAGCGACCAAAACTTTGCGCTCGCGGCAGCACCTCTTTCATCGCTGCCAAGCAATACATAACATTACGACTATTAGATCCATGACCCATTAGCCCGATCCGAACGATTTTACCCGCCAATGCGCCCAGCCCTGAGCCAATTTCCAAATTAAATTCATTGAGCAATAACGCGCGCAGTTTTACTTCGTCTACGCCGCCAGGCAATTTCACCGCATTGAGCTGCGGCAAACGCGCCCCATCTTTTCCAATATACTCAAAGCCAAGCGCTTCTAACCCTGAACGTAAAGCCGCATGATTATGCTGATGCCTAGTCCACGCCTGCTCTAGTCCTTCTTCATGCAACATAACCAAGGCTTCATGCAAACCGTATAACGCATTAATCGGCGCCGTATGATGATACGTGCGTTTGGCGCCGGAACCCCAGTATCCCATAACAAGTGTTAGATCTAAAAACCAACTTGCCACCTTGGTTTTGCGCGCTTTTATTTTTGCGACAGCGCGGTCATTAAAACTAATCGGTGACAATCCCGGTGGGCACGAAAGACATTTTTGGGTGCCAGAATAAATCGCATCAATGCCCCACCCGTCCACGTCGAGCGGCACACCGCCGAGCGATGTAACGGCATCAACAATCGCCAAAGCGCCATGTTCATGCGCAAGCGCTACTAATCCCTTCGCATCAGAGAGCGCGCCCGTTGAGGTTTCTGCGTGCACAAAGGCAAGTATTTTTGCGTCCGGATTATGCTTGAATGCGTCGGCCACTTTATTGGCATCAACCGGCTCACCCCAGGCGTCTTCGACCATCACCGCCGTACCGCCAAGGCGTTCGACATTTTCTTTCATTCGCCCACCGAATACGCCGTTCGCGCAGACGATGACTTTCTCACCGGGTTCCATCAAGTTAACGAAGCACGTTTCCATGCCCGCCGAACCTGGCGCCGAAATCGGCATAGTGAGTTCGTTTTTTGTTTGGAATGCGCGCTGCAACATGGCCTTCACTTCGTCCATCATTTCCACAAACTTCGGGTCGAGATGGCCAATGGTGGGGCGGCTTAGCGCAGAAAGGACGCGCGGATGAACCTCAGATGGCCCTGGGCCCAGGAGCGTACGAATAGGCGGATTGAAAGACTTGATTGTCATTGGCGTCCCTGATTAGAAAATCGGATCTCAATGCGCTTATCGTTCAGGCGCAGCTAGACTCTAATTCTAGCTGCGCGCGAATACAAGTCGCAATCCTAATCAGTCACGCCGAAAATTACCCCGATTTCTTGCCCCATAGCTCGGTCACACGTTGATCGCGACCACAGCGATAACGATAATACTCATAACGTATCGCGCTTTTCGTATGGAAGTCTTGATGATATTCCTCGGCAGGATAAAACGTACTCGCCTGCGTCACTTCCGTCACGATGGGCGCTTTAAAGGGTTTAGATTTTGTCAATGCGAGCTTCGACTGTTCCGCCAATAATTTTTGCTCTGCATTGCCGTAATAAATGGCGGTTCGGTATTGGCTGCCATGATCACAAAATTGGCTATTCAGTGTTGTGGGATCCACACTGCGCCAAAACACATCGAGCAATTGTTGGTAGCTGACTTTTTTGCTGTCGAATACGATTTGCACGACTTCCGCATGGCCGGTGCGTCCCGCAGAAACTTCTTCATAGGTCGGATTGAGCTTTTGACCGCCCATGTAACCGGAAATGGTTTTGACTACACCAGGCACTTTGTCGAAATCAGATTCTACGCACCAAAAACAACCGCCAGCAAAAATTGCCGTTTGTTGGCTATCTGCCTTCATTGCGTCGGCGGCATTGACCACGTGCGGCGCCATCGCCAAGGTGCTTAGCAAGCCGACTTGCAAACCCACTCGCGAC
>JANOTC010000456.1:0-6053 GCA_031416175.1 Gammaproteobacteria bacterium | reverse complement strand
GCGGGCCTTGACTTTCCCAATGTGCGGACACAATTAGGATGCTTGTGGGTCGCGGTATTGCCTTTGCCCACGCATGATAATCAGCGCCTTTGCGCGTGTCCAACGCTAAAAAGGGCGCGTTGTGAGCGACAAAAAGGCTAGGAAGGGTAGGCATGGCTAAGTTCCGCAGAGTGGTTCATAGGGTGCTATTCTACTGCTATATAGGTGCGGAGAAGCGAAAATGCAAGCGAGCGATGCAGTAATTCGTCTTTCGATCGGTGGGATGAGCTGCGCAAGTTGCGTGGGGCGGGTGGAAGGCGCCCTCAAGAAAGTGCCAGGCGTACTGGAGGCTAACGTTAATCTTGCTGAGCGCTCCGCGCAGGTAACGGGTGTGGCACTCGCGGCGCCCTTGATTGAGGCGGTAACGGCGGCGGGTTATCGAGCCGCAGAACTGCGCAATGCGAATGACGAAACTAAGGCCCGTGCTGAAGAGACGGCGCATTATCACGCCTTATGGCGAAAAGCCTCGGTCGCGGCAGCGGTGGGCGTACCGCTTATGGCGCTGGATCTGTTTGGTGTTATGCCGCACTTAGAAGGCGCCGGACGTAACTTTTGGGCGGTCATTGGCGTGATCACGCTCGTTCTACTTTGGTATTCCGGTCGCCAATTTTTTAGCGGCGCCTGGAAGGCTTTTAAGGGCCACAATGCGAATATGGACACGCTGATTGCCCTGGGTACGGGTGCGGCGTGGGTGTATTCGGTGGCCATTACGTTTGAGCCGACCTGGGTACCCGAATCCGCCCGCCATGTGTATTTCGAAGCGGCGATACTGATTCTCGCCTTTATCAATTTCGGCCAAGCCTTAGAAACCCGTGCCCGAGGCAAAACATCCGAGGCGATTCGTCGCCTCATCGGCTTGCGCCCGCGCACCGCGCGCGTGGTACGCGATGGGGTCGAGTTGGATATTGCCATCGAAGAGGTCGGTTTAGATGACACGGTGCGGGTACGCCCAGGCGAAAAAATTCCGGTCGATGGCGTCATCATCGACGGTCATTCCAGTATCGACGAATCCATGCTCACCGGCGAGCCAATGCCGGTGGAAAAATCGGTCGGAGCGAATGTGGTCGGCGGCAGTTTGAATAAATCGGGCACCTTTTTATTTCAAGCTAAACGCATAGGGCAGGAGACAGCCTTAGCGCGAATTATTGAATTGGTGCGGCAGGCGCAGAACTCGAAACCGGCGATTGGACGTTTGGCGGATCAAATATCCGCCGTTTTCGTGCCGAGTGTATTGTTGATTGCTGTTATGACATTTCTGATTTGGTTTAATTTTGGCCCTGAACCGCGCGCGAGTTATGTTTTTCTCACCACCATGACGGTGCTCGTTATTGCCTGCCCCTGCGCATTGGGATTGGCGACGCCGATCTCCATTATGGCGGGCGTGGGTAAGGCTGCGGAACACGGCATATTGATTCGCAACGGTGAAGCTTTGCAACGTGCGGGCAGTGTGACCGTGGTGGTGTTAGATAAAACCGGCACGGTGACGATGGGCCGACCCAGTGTAACGCATATTGAATCTACGCAAGGCTGGACCCAGGATGAAGTGTTGCGCGTGGCTGCGTCGGTGGAGGCGGGATCTGAACATCCGCTTGCGCAAGCGGTTGTCGATGCAGCCAAAGAGCGATTGTTAGTGTTGGGAACCGCGACGGAATTTAATTCCGTGGCAGGGCAGGGTGTGCAAGCAAACGTAACGGGACGCGTTGTCGCCCTCGGTAACGCACGCTGGATGACGGCTTTGCATGTAAAAATAACCGACATGCAGACAAAAGTGGATGCCATGGCTGCACAAGGTCAAACGCCTTTGTATGTCGCTGTCGATCAGATCTTAGTTGGCGTCATCGCCGTTGCCGATGCCATCAAGCCGGATTCAAAGGAAGCCATCGCGCGCCTTAAACAACTCGGATTGCGAGTGATTATGCTAACAGGTGATAGCCGTATAACGGCGAACGTCGTCAGCGCTGCGGTGGGAGCTGACGAGGTGTTTGCTGAAGTGTTACCGCAGGATAAGTCGGCCAAGATTGAACAATTGCAGGCGCAAGGACATATCGTGGCCATGGTCGGCGATGGAATTAATGATGCACCGGCGCTAGCCCGCGCCGATGTCGGCTTCGCGATTGGCACGGGAACAGATGTCGCGATTGAAAGCGCGGACGTTACGCTGATGCGCGGTTCCTTACATGGCGTTGCCGATGCTATCGCGATTTCGAAAGCCACTGTGCGCAATATCAAGCAAAATCTGTTCGGCGCGTTTGTTTACAACGTGCTCGGCATTCCGATTGCGGCAGGTGCCTTGTTTCCCTTGTTTGGCATCTTGCTCAACCCCATGGTGGCGGGGGCGGCGATGGCGTTATCGTCGGTGACAGTGGTGACGAATGCGAATCGGTTGCGGTTTTTTAGACCCGGGGGTGGCGCGTGACTGACTTGGTTGTCAATTTAGGTGCGTTAGCCATCATGTGTGGCATTGTTTGGTGGTTTTGGTTGAATGGATAGTGGAATTCTTATGGTGTCAGGACGCCCGAGCCAGCAGGTCGCAAAATATCTTTCATATCACTGAGTGCCGCACGGTATTATTTACCAATGAATACATTAACGATCAAGATTTCTCCGGCTTTGGAACAAGCGCTGCTGCGTCTGAGCGCTGAGACCCATTTGAGCAAATCTGAGTTAGTACGGTGCGCGCTTGTTGCATACATTAGCCAACGGACACCTGGCACGCCGTTTGTTTCTGCACTGGATCAAGCGGGCGATCTGGTCGGGTGCTTTAATGGCGGTCCAACGGACTTGTCATCTAATAAGGATTATTTGGAAGGTTTTGGGAAAGTGTGATTAGCCACTTGATTTTGGATACGGGTCCGTGGGTGGCACTGCATTGCCGTGGCGACTCACACCATGAGTGGGCAAAAGAGCAGTTTTCAAAGCACGCGGGGCCGTTTTTGACATGTGAGGCCGTAGTAGCAGAGACCTGTTTCTTGTTGTCTCGTTCAGGATTCGACCCGTCCCGTGCGCTGGCATTGGTTGAAAGGGACGTTGTGCGCGTGGCTATGTCGCTGACTGATCAGGTGGGCGCCGTGCGCGCCTTGTCTGAGCGCTATAACAACGTGCCAGCATCTCTGGCAGATGCGTGTCTAATCCGAATGTCCGAGGTGTACGAGTCCTGTCGCGAACTCACACTGGACAGCGACTTCGGCGCATATCGTCGACATGGAAGAAAAGTTATTCCGATTCTGTCACCGCGCCTGGATTGGGATAGCTGATTGCACTGCTACAAACCGAACCACGGACAAAGTCAGTCAGTTTTATGTATTAGACATTGGCGGTAATAAATGCCGGATCGTTGCCGCTATTCACTTCGATCGCCAAAAGCTTTATGTCCGGCATGTATTCACGCACAAGGAATACGACAAATGCAAGGTGGCAAACGCCTCTGGCGCCATCGGGTGGCTAAAATAGTAGCCTTGGCCCTCGTCGCATTGTTGGGCTAGGAGTAATGCGCACTGCTCGGGCGTTTCTACGCCCTCGGCAATGACGCGTCGCTTTAGACTTTTACCCAAGCCGATCACGGCACTGACGATGTTGGCATCGTCCGGGTTGGTGGTCATCTGGCTCACAAATGACTGGTCTATTTTAAAGGTGTGAATGGGAAACTGCTTCAGATAGCTTAAGTTCGAATAGCCGGTGCCAAAGTCATCAATCGCAAGCGTTACGCCCAGGTCAGCGAGCACACCCAGCACGGAAATGGCAGACTCAGGATCACGCATGAGAATGCTTTCCGTCAGTTCGAGTTCCAAATAGTGGGGTTCCAACCCCGTATCGTCGAGAGTTATGCGAATATTGTCGAGAAAATCCGTGGCTCGAAACTCGAGTGCAGAGGTGTTGATGGCAACGGTGATGGGCGGCAAGCCAGCCGCAAGCCAGGACTGAACTTGACGACAGGCTTCGCGCAGTACCCAGCGATCCATCGGCACGATCAAGCCACAGCCTTCAGCAACGGGCACGAACTGCGCGGGGCGCAACAGTCCCAAGGTAGGATGCTGCCAGCGGATAAATGCCTCAACACCCAGTATGGTGCCGCTGCCAAGATCTACTTTCGGCTGATAATGCAATACAAACTCCTGCCGTTCGAGGCCGAGGCGCAAGCTGGCTTCCATAGATTGGCGCTCGACAGCACGTTCATGCATGTTCTTCTCGAAGAATTTGAAATTGTTACGGCCGCTTTCCTTGGCGTAATACATCGCGGTGTCGGCACCTTTGAGCAGAGTGTCGGTGTTCTGACCGTCGCCGGGGTAGACGCTAATTCCAATGCTCACGCCGACCTGCAGATCATGCGTCTCGATGCGGTGCGGCGGCGTGAGCGCCGCGAGTATCTTTTGCGCAGAGATCGCCGCATCTTCAGCGCGCTCAATATGGGGCAACAACAGCACGAATTCATCGCCACCCTGGCGACTGACGGTGTCGGACTGACGCACGCACGCGACTAAACGTTGTGCAACCGACTGTAGCAATTGATCGCCGACCCCATGCCCTAAGGAGTCGTTAACATGCTTAAATTGATCAAGATCCATAAACAGCACCGCAAGTTGCCCGCTTTGCCGACGGGCCAACTCAATCGCCTTGCTAAGCCTATCTAGCAGTAGGATTCGATTAGGCAACCCGGTGAGAGCATCGTGATGAGCCAAATATTCCAGCTCATCCTTCGCCTTTATAGTTTCTTTGGTCAAGGTCTGCGCATCAAGCGTCACCGCGACCAGAGTTTCATTCGCCTGTTGTAATTGATCTACGTGATCATCGAGCGCAGCCTTCTCATCCGACAACACCGCTTGCGTGGTGCGCAATCCAGTTTCTATTTCGCGTAGCGCCTGCACCGTATCTTCCAGTACCAGGCTGTGGCGCACCGACTTCCGGTGCAACAGGCGCACTTGCAACATATTGTGGATGCGGGTCAGTACTTCGGGCAGATCAAACGGTTTGGTGATGAAATCTTTTGCACCGACTTGAAGGGCGCGCAGCTTGTGCTCCGGTTGGGCGGTGATCACCAAAACCGGAAGATAGCCATCGAGTTCGATTTCATTCAGGCCCTCCATTACTCGGAATCCATCCATGCCGGGCATTTGCATATCGAGTAGGATCAGGTCGTAACGGTTTTGGCGATAGAGCCCACACACCGCGTGCGACGCTGTCGTAGTCGTGATGGAAGTATAACCGGCCCTACGCAGCAAACGCTCGAGCAGAAGCACGTTCGCCTCTTTATCGTCCACGATTAAGATCTTGGCGTTTAAAATATCAGACGCGGTGTGTATCATCATTCGCGCTGCGTTAGATGGGCCGGCGGGTTTGTTTTTTCTGCAAATTCCAATGCCTCGTTCAGGGTCTCCATGAACTCATGGACCTTGATCGGCTTGGTGAGATAGAGAAAAAAACCTGCTGCCAGTCCGTTCTCGACGTCGCGCGGCATTGCATTGGCGCTGAGTGCCACGACTGGAATATGTGCCGTGGCCGGATCGGCGTGCAACACTTTCATAGCCTCGACACCGCTGATGCCGGGCAGGTTGATGTCCATCAGGATCACCTCCGGCTGCGCGGCGCGCGCTAAGGCAATCCCGGAATGTCCATCGGTAGCGCTTAAAAGGCGCAGATCGGGACGCCGCGCAACGAGTTGCTTAACGAGACTTAGATTCGCCGGATTGTCCTCAACATAGAGCAAGGTACGCAGCTGCGCGCCGCTCGGCACTTGGGTTGGAAAAACGTGCGCAGGTTCCGCACCTGCAACGGCATACTGGGGTGCATCAACGGCGTTCAGTTCTATCCAGAACTCGCTGCCCACTCCAACGGTGCTTTGCACGCAGATGATTCCCCCCATCAACTCAACCAGGCGCTTACTCACGACAAGTCCAATTCCAGTGCCTTCCTCTGCGCTGCTCTCCTGACCAAGACGATTGAACGACTGGAAAAGCTGCGCCACTTTTTCCGCAGGCAATCCCGCGCCCGTGTCTGCGACACTAATGCGAATGCGCTCC
>JANOTC010000455.1:0-2009 GCA_031416175.1 Gammaproteobacteria bacterium | reverse complement strand
AGCGTCTCCTTTGCTGCGGTGAACCAAGCGCGCCCATCGCGCTTGCCATCATGTCGCCGCGTGGCAGGGTGGCGTGGGAAACTTTTCAACCGTCCCAAGCGCCCCTGGGTGCATGGCTGCATGATCCCCAGTATTCTTTTGCCCAATTGTTGCCGGGCCTGCTGCGGGCGCTGCCCGGTTTTCCGCTGGTTACCGGTGTGACGCAACAAGATCCAGTTTTAGTGCCGCGTCCAGAGGCTAGCGAGTGCATCGAGACGCTGGATTACATTCGAACCGCCTGCGTTCCAATTCGGGGCACATTTGACGAGTATTGGAGCGCGCGTGGCAAGAATTTACGTCAAAATATGAAAAAGCAGCGCAATAAACTCGACAAGGAAAATATTGCGACCCGGCTTGAAGTGTTACGGCAGCCGGAGCAGATGGCACAAGCGGTAGCAGACTATGGCCGGCTCGAAAGCAGTAGTTGGAAGGCAGAAGGCGGTACAGCAATTCAAGAAGACAATGCGCAGGGGAAATTTTACCGTGCGATGTTGGAGGCATTCTGCCGCGAGGGTAAGGGCTGTGTGTATCGCTATTTTTATGGCGATCGTCTGGCGGCTACCGATCTTTGTGTGGAAGGTGGCGGCGCGTTGATTATTCTAAAGACGACCTACGACGAATCGCTTGCGGATGGCACTTCTCCCGCTTTGTTGATGCGTTATGAAGCCTTTCCGCAATTGTGGGAAGAACAGCGTTTAGATCGTGTGGAGTTCTATGGTCGGGTGATGGAGTGGCACACCCGTTGGACAGATGAGATTCGAACCATGTACCACGTCAATGCTTATCGGTCGGCCCTGTTGCCAGCGCTCAAACGAATGCTTAAAAAGAAGCGGGATAAGTGAGACACTGAAATTGAAATAGGGTAGGCCTGCAAAAGTACGTCATCCCCTGTCATCCTCGCGAAAGCGGGGAGCCAGGGTTTGAGCGCGCCGTACAAATCAGCAAGAGACTGGATGCCCTGTCTGCACGGGCATGACGTCGATTGGGATCTTGCAGGGCTACGCTAAAAATGTATTTACGCAACGAAAAACAACTAACTGGACTATGACTAGTTTACTACACGAATTTATTCTGACATCTGCACACCGCGCGCCCGAGGCGATAGCGCTACGTGAAGCAGTTAAAAATATCACCTACAATGAATTGGCAACTGATGTTGCGGCTGCTTCAAATCTGTTTATAAATCTCGGTCTCGACCGCCGCGAGCGTGCCGCTGTTTATATGGAGAAGCGCGTGGATGCCGTGGTGGCGCTTTTTGGTGCAGCGGCAGCCGGTGGCGTATTCGTCCCCATAAATCCACTACTCAAGCCCGAGCAAGTCGCACACATTATGAAGGACTGCAATGTGCGCGTGTTGGTGACTACCCCCGAGCGCTTGGAGCTATTACGGCCAGTGCTAGCAGGCTGCCATGACTTGCGCACGGTGGTCATCTGCGGTGACGCTCTGCCGCCGGCCTTGGATGGCGTGCATATGGCCAATTGGTCGGAACGTACCGATGCGCCGGTTGCCTCCCCGCATCGCGTCATCGACGCCGATATGGCCGCGATCCTCTACACTTCTGGCAGCACCGGCCGACCGAAAGGCGTGGTGCTCTCGCATCGCAATCTGGTGGCTGGTGCGGACAGCGTTTCCCAGTATCTGGAAAATCATGCGGGCGATCGCATCCTATCGGTATTGCCGCTGAGTTTTGACTATGGTTTAAGCCAGTTGACCACGGCTTTCAAGGTGGGCGCTTGCGTCGTTCTGATGAATTATCTTTTCCCGCGCGATGTGTTGCGCATGCTGGAAAAAGAAAAAATCACCGGCCTGGCCGCTGTGCCGCCGTTGTGGGTGCAGCTCGCGCAATTGGATTGGCCGGCGGGGATAGATGAACATCTGCGCTACATCACCAATTCCGGCGGCGCGATGCCGACCGCCACACTGGCAGCACTTCGCGCGAGCTCACCCAAGACCAAGCCGTATCTGATGTA
>JANOTC010000454.1:0-2631 GCA_031416175.1 Gammaproteobacteria bacterium | reverse complement strand
ACTCGTGACAACCGACTTATGCTCAAATAGGTTCCACGAGACCAACGCCTCCCAAAAATCCGAGCACGGTTCAAAACACGGTGTGTTTTGGGTACCAGTAGACGAGCTTATGCCAACCGGAAAACGGCAATTATTAGAAGGCGTTGAGTGATAGGCGGCGGGCTATGACGGCACCTTGGTGGTACCCAGGTTTGAACCGTGCCAACATTCTAACCCCGCGCAACTTTGAATCACACCCCGTTTCCCAGCCAAACTTCAAGCAGTCCCATAGCTTTATCAGTTGCTTTATTATAATACCTAGTGCTATAGTTGAGCTTCAGGCGATGGGGGCAATGTGCGCGTATTCAAAACAAAATGGTTCGCACGCTTTGCCCGCAGGGAAGGCGTCAATGATAAAAAGCTGGTCGTTGCGATACGGGAAGCGGAAGACGGTCTAAATGACGGTGATCTGGGTGGTTTCCTTATTAAAAAACGGGTGGCTCGCGTCGGCGCCGGAAAGCGCAGCGGCTATAGGACGATAATCGTCTATCGTGCAAAGAAACGGGCGATTTTTGTTTACGGTTTTGCCAAGAGTGCAGCGGACAACATCAATGATGTTGAATTGAGCGAATACCAAAGATTGGCACAAATCTATCTTGGCTTTAGTGATGCTGACATTGAGAAAGCATTGAAGGCGGGCGAATTGCAGGAGGTGAATTATCATGGCAAAAAAATATCGAAGTGACGCTCTGGCCGCACTGCACGAAACAACACATGGCTTGCATCATGTAGGATTGATTGATGCAAAGACCATGCGCGATTTTGATGCATCGTGTCTTACGACCGTGGAAAATCTTTCAGCAAAACAAATTGCCTCCGTAAGAAAACGCGCCGGAGTCAGTCAAGCCGTTTTTGCTTGTTACCTCAACGTAACAACCGGCCTAATCAGTCAATGGGAACGCGGCGAAAAGCGGCCTCAAGGAACATCCCTTAAATTGCTTACTTTAGTTCAAAAGAAGGGATTGGAGGCGATAGCTTGACGGCTATTTTTGCCCGACGCACTGCAAAGGTAAGAATAGCCATGTTATGTCGCTAATTGGGGCACGGTTCAAATCCGGGTACCACTAAGGTCATATCGTTACACACAACTTTCCCGAACGGCGCGCATTTCGGCACGGTTCAAAAACGGCGTGTTTTGGGCACCAGTAGACGAGCCTATGCCAACCGGAAAGCGGCAATTAATTGAAGGCGTTGAGTGATAGGCAGCGGGCTATCACGGCACCTTAGTGGTACCCTGATTTGAACCCTGCCAGAAAATGATCGGGCAAGGACTAAAATAATCGAGATGGCAATTTCATGACCAGTTCACAAACAGAATGTTTCGTACAAACCAATACCAATGAAAACTACTTCCCACAAAGATTAATTTATCGCGTGGATGATCATCCGAAGCTAGTCGATATCCTAAACAATTTAAATTGTGTATTTCAAGCGCCGAATGATAATCGGTGGTATGTGCAATGCTCTGATGAGATGCTGAAAATACACAAGTGGGGTAAATCCTACCTCAATGCAGTTAAAGCAAATGATCCTATTGTTGTAGCGATCATATGCATTCCTAATCCGAACACGATGCATGTTTATCTGCGAAGTTTTCAACGTGTTGTGCCAACGCTTGGGTTCCTGGATATATATATTCCCGCCGGCGTAGCACAAGGTACGCACCATGATGTTTGTTTTAAAATAATTTTGGCAAAAAATGCGTATAACGTGTTGACCCCTGAACAAGTTTTCGCAAATGAATCAAATATTAAGTACTCAGATAACATGCGGCAAGTTGATGCGCTGGAAGAAAAAGCCAGGTTGACTGGTCGTAATTATAACGATCAGATCGATACATTTTTCCTCAAGGACTACCTTCAACTTCAAGCCCAGGCGGGAGCATACATCGCTGATCTTGAACGCAAGCGACTAGAAATATATTACCGTGATGGCGTTCAAGACTATCAACAGGCGATGGAGTTTCAGGAAATGCTCGCATTAGCGAGACATTATGCAGGAGGCACGCTCAACGCCGCAGAGTTTATGGAAAAATTAATTCGAAATGAAGGTAAACCCATCACTGACTTACAAAGATTTCTTGAAATCTAGTCTTACTACTGGTTGCGGATTTCGCGGGAGGTATGACGTCCATTACCCGTTAGTTAAAAGCGAAGTCATTGCCATTGGCCTGTTTTGACACTAATTCGGTTGGAATTATGGTTGCGGCTGGGCAATGTTGTTCAATCTAGCGGGTGTGAATCCCGCCCTGGTAACTGTTAGCCACAGGCCAGGTATCGAGTCTTGCAGGCGCGCTAGTAATAACGTGCTTGATGCGTAGACACGAAAGCATGCGAGGTGCAATGGGAGCGGTTAGCGCTCTCTGTGAAGGTATTGAGTCCCGAAAACACGTATGTGGAGGTGGCCGATGGTTTCATAATACCAGCAGGCAATAACGTACCCGGCGTCATAGGCGAGTCGGATGCGTCCACCCGGGATCTTAGGCCGTATCGAGCATGACACTGGCTATTAATGCCCAACCCCTCGAAAAGGTAAAAATAGCGTTTTGGCAGACAAACATAACAAAAGCAATAGAATTAGGGATGACTAAAG
>JANOTC010000453.1:0-24435 GCA_031416175.1 Gammaproteobacteria bacterium | reverse complement strand
TAGGCTTGGACGCTGTTCCGCGTGCGAGTAGGAGGCCCTTATCTCTAGCGTTCAGATAGGTTCCAGGTGAGAAACGAATCGTAGTTCCAGGGGCAAGGACAAACGGATCGCTTACGGTCAGTGAGTTCTTAAGATGATAGGGTACATTCAGGGCTGGCCATTGAATTGTCCCTGCCGTTCCGCCCGAGAGCATATCGGCTGCGTTACTCGTTGACTGCCCGACTACATAGACTTCATCAATGGTGTTGCCGCGATAGTCGTTATCCGCTCCCATATCGGACTGCAATTCTGGTACGTCATAGAGTGAAACACGGGCGGGACGCTCATTCCCTGAAAGGGTATTTTTGTTAAATTGGTCGATTCGAACGGGACCACTCACGTAGAGGCCATAACCGCCCAGGTCTGGCAATAAAGGATTCCCGCTTCCCCGTAACGTGCTGTCCGAAATTGAGGCTGAATTGTGCGTAGCCGCCGATGGAAAACTATTATTTAGAGTCAAGTTTGCTGATGGTCGGCCTCCCCCACCATACTCAATGGTCACATGTTTGAGTTCAATAGACGTGCCGTAGCCAGGCGAAAGCGAACTATGGCCCAGTTCAATGGTAACGCCCTGCCAAAAAGATTTTTCGGGCGATACACCAGTGAAAACAATTGGTTTTTCCGCTTGACCAATCATTTTCACTATGGCGACATCACCTTGAATTTTTAGGGATGTATTTCTTTCGAATTCAAATCTTGCTCCAGCTTCTATGTTAACATTATGGTTAATTGTGATTGATTTTTCGACGTGATAAGGCGCGGTGAAACTGCGCCAAATTAAAGGTTCAATGACTTTTAACGAGGGAGGAGGGGGTGGCGCGAAATTGCTTTCGGCGATGTTAAATTGATGCCCTTTGTTTTCCTTGATTATGTTGCTGGATTCCAGTAAGTGTACTTCCGACGCGTCAGTCGCGATCCCGGCGTAATTGCTTCCCTCCACAGTGCCATTTTTGTCGATAAGGTTGGACGCAAACGTTTTGAGTCGGCTATTTGCACTAAAGTATACGCCGTTGGTTGAGCTTCCAGTGAAGTGGCAATTGGTAATGGTGACTGACCGTGGTGGAATCGCGTCCATCGTACTCTGCTGCATCCATAGGTTGCCAAGTCTGTCACTTGAATTGGGGAATCCACCGCCGCCAAATTCGACTGTCACAAACTTCATTCGGCTGTCTCCGGAGGACGCTGTAGGGGCAAATGTAATTGAATTCCACGCACCGGGTTTTTTCTGGGTGCCAGTGAATAAAATGGGTTCCCTTTCGGTTCCTGCGGCGTCGAGGTCGCCAAGTACATAAAGCCCACTGTCTGGCCCAAATTCAATAATTGTGTTTGGGCTTATTGTGAGTCGTACATTCTTTGATATTCTTAGGCTACCATCCACTCTGTGACAGCCTGACGGTATCGTCGTAGGCACAGTGAAATTACTACTGAACGTCGTTGCGTAAGTAGTACACGGAACAATCGGTCGCGGCCAAATAGGTATCGGGACCCCAGGATCTATTCTCGGCCCCCCCCCCGGCGGCGCTCCCCCGAGCCCGCAGCCACCCAACAGAAGGGCGATTATCGCGGCTATAATGGGCGGAAAGGCGGAACGGGGCATTCTTTATGTCTCTTGCGTGCATGCGTGTATGTAAATTTGCTGGCGAGCTTGATGTTCGACCCTCTATCACCAGATAAAGTTGACAATATATCAAAGCCTTTTTAACCGCATCTTAAATTGTTGGATGGACGTTTTTTTATGGCAATTGAGAGAGATCCGCGCGTTTGGGTGTTGCTCAAAGACGACGCTACGTATCAATACAGCAGCGAAGAGTTAGATGCGATAGAGGCGCTTGACCCGGAAATGGCGTTGCGCTTGGACCGTGTGCAGTTTATGGCGAGTCAGAATCGGGCGCCGATGGTCGATGATAGCCCGGTAGATGTGGCCGAAGTTGCTTTGGCGATTGAAGAAGCTCGGCGAATACTTAATCGGGACGGGGGTGACATTGAGTTGGTCGCTATTGAAGATCGCGTTGTGAGGGTGCGGATGAAAGGCGCGTGTGTTGGCTGTCCAAATTCGGTCATGGATTTGCGCAACGTAGTTGAACGACTCGTGCGTGCGCGGGCACCGGGCGTAACCGCGGTAGTCAATACTTTCTAGCCATTGTTTGTTATGTCGATTTTCTTGATACGTAGTTTATTGCGCGTTGTTCACATGCTGTCATTCAAGACGAATGGAATGCTTCAATTCACGGGTAAGTCCCGGCACTTTACTTCCGCTCAATTACCGCCCACGCCACAAATTGACATAAATTTTCATCGGTATGGACCCGCAGACCTTGCAGCTAAGGCTGTGGGGCATTAGAGTTGCGCCAAGAAACGGGGCGCGATCTGTGTTGGCCTGGGTGAGTTACTAAAAGGGGAATGAAGTATGGCGAACGTGTTGTTAGGTAAAACCGAGGATGCGCCTTACGCTTGGCGATTTTTTCGGTCCGGTGGCCTTGATCAAGTACGTTTGGAGACGGGTGCTGACTTGAAAGCGCTCGATCAGCTCGATCAGAAATTGTGGGCAGCACTGAGTTGTCCGACGCGTGGCTTGGAGTTTGATACGCGCACACTCGATTTAATCGACACGGATAAAGATGGTCGAGTTCGTGTGCCGGAAATTCGCGCAGCGGTGCGTTGGGCGTGCGCCATGCTGAACAATGCAGATGATCTAGCGAAAGGTGCGCCCACATTAGCGTTGTCGCAGATTAATGAAACCACGGCGGAAGGCAAACAACTGGCAGCATCGGCTCGGCAAATTTTAAAAAATTTGGGCAAATCCGATGCTTTGGAAATCGGCCCCGACGATACCGCTGATCAAGCGAAAATTTTTGCAAAAACGCGTTTTAATGGCGATGGCATCGTAACACCGGAAACGAGTGAAGACGCAAACGTTATTTCAGTCATAAAAGAGATTATGTCATGCGTTGGCTCAGAAGCGGATCGTAGTGGATCACAAGGTATTTCTGTCGCCAAGCTGGAACAGTTTTGGGCCGATGCGAATGCGTTTGACGCATGGTGGCTGAAGGCGGAAAGCAACGCCAGTGTCGTCTTGGCGCTCGGAGATAAAACAGCCGCTGCGGGTGCCGCGCTCGAAACAGTGAGGTCTAAAATTGACGACTATTTTTCCCGCTGCCGACTCGCCGCGTTTGATGCACGGGCGGCAGCGCCTTTAAATCGATCGGAAAAGGAATACGAATCGCTTTCACTTGGAACACTTTCTGCGAACGCGATGGAAGTGTCAGGTTTCCCGTTGTCGCGTGTGGCGGCTGATCGCGCCTTGGAATTGAAAGAAGGTCTCAATCCTGCCTGGGTGGCGCCTATGCAGAGCTTTGTGGATCTTGTCGTGATGCCGGTTTATGGTGCGAAGGCTCAACTAGGCGCCGACGAGTGGACACAATTGGTGGGACGCTTTGCCGCGTATGAGGCGTGGAAGGCAAGCAAGGCGGGCGCGAGCGTGGAGTCTTTGGGGCTAACCCGTATTCGTGCCATCCTGGTTAGCGGCGTTGATGCGCAAATTAAAACACTACTCGATCAGGATAAAGCCTTGGAGCCTGAATTCGCCGCGATAGCGGCGGTCGATAAGCTGGTTTTGCTAAATCGCGATTTGTTTACTCTTTTAAACAATTTCGTCGCTTTCCGTAATTTTTATAGCGGTAAAGCGAAGGGGATTTTTCAAGCGGGCACGCTTTATCTCGACGGTCGCAGTTGTGAATTGTGTGTGCGTGTTGATGATATGGGCAAGCACGGTGCGCTAGCGACCTTGAGTCGTACCTATTTGGTTTATTGTGATTGCACGCGCCGTGGTAGTACGGAAAAGATGGTGATTGCGGCGGGGGTCACCAATGGCGATTCTGATCATTTGTTAGTGGGTCGAAACGGTATATTTTACGATCGGAAAGGACAAGATTGGGACGCCACGATTACAAAGATCATCGAGCATCCGATCAGTATTCGACAAGCGTTTTGGTCGCCATATAAGCGATTTGGCCGCATGGTTGGCGAGCAAATTGAGAAAATGGCCGCGTCGCGTGATAAAGCGGCGCAAGACAAGGCAGCGGCTGGCGTGGCCGATTCCAGTCAGAACTTGGCGGCGGGAAAAACGCCGGGCCAACAAGCTTTCGATGTGGGCAAATTCGCCGGTATTTTCGCTGCAATCGGCTTAGCCATTGGTGCGATAGGTTCGGTGTTTGTGGCGGCGGCTACAGGGTTTTTAAGTCTTGCGCTGTGGCAAATGCCGATGGCTATCGTCGGCGCCATGCTGCTTATTTCTGGTCCTTCGATGCTGATCGCGTTTCTCAAACTTAGACAACGGAACTTGGGTCCCATCTTGGATGCGAATGGTTGGGCGGTGAATACCCGCGCGAAGATCAATATTGTGTTTGGTGCGGCTCTAACGGGTATTGCGCAACTGCCACCGGGATCACAGCGCGAGGTGAATGATCCGTTTGCGGAAAAAGAAAAGCCGTGGGGTCTCTATACCTTTTTGGCGATTGTATTGGTGGTGGGTGCCGTGCTTTGGCAGAAAGGTTATATCGCGAAATGGATGGGTGGTACAGAACCTGCGGCCGTGACACAAGGTGTTGTAGCACCTAAATAGATGTTAGTTCGGGTGCCAGGTTGGCGTCATAGTGGAAAATGACACGCGACCTGGTGCCTGACTTCGATGAGCTTTAGGGTAGGCTCAGTTTGCGGATCGGTGCAGCGGGAAGGCTCGCCTTTGGCCTTGAATATAGGGCAGCGTGGTGCGAATGCGCATCCGCTTTGGGCGATGTCGGCAAACAGGGTGGCGGCCAACTCTTCTTTTACCACGGCACCGGCGTGGGCATTCCAAAGCAGGCGAGTATAAGGATGGCGGGGTTGTTGTGCTAGAACAACAGCGGAACCCGTTTCTACAACACGACCCGCATACATCACGGCGATTCGGTCGCTAATGAATTCAACTAAGGGTAGATCGTGTGAAATGAATAGAAAGGAAACGCCCAGTTTATCGCGTAGGTCTAACAATAAATTGGCAATTTGTGCTTGAATTGGCAAATCTAGAGCAGTCGTCAGCTCATCGGCGATAACCAGTTGAGGCTTGCATGCCAGTGCGCGCGCGATGCTGACGCGACGTTTTTCGCCGCCGGAAAGTTGCAGTGGCGTAACGTCCAGTTTACTTTGGGGAAAATTTACGTTGTCCAGGAGGTCGTTTAGCTGAGTTTGAATGGTCTCGCCGTTAGTATGTTTGAAATTCTGCTTAAGCATTTCTCTTAAAATTGCGCGAACCGTCATGTTCGGATTGAGCGCTCCGTCTAGGTCTTGAAATATCATTTGCACGTGGCGACGTAAGGGCCGAAAGGCGCGCTCCGGCATATGCGTGATATCGTGACCGTCAAACCAGATTGAACCTGCATCGCTAGGCGTAAGCTTGGTGACGAGACGACCTACCGTTGTTTTGCCGCTGCCGGACTCCCCGACTAAGCCTAGAATTTCCCCTGGCATAATAGAAAAAGAAACGCGATCTAAGGCGGGGCGTCCGGCTGTGCGAATATTCCATCTTGACCAATAACGGGTATTAGGTAGATGTGATTTTACCAGTTCAGTTACCGTGAGCAGAGGTGTGCTCATGCGATTTCCTCGGCGTGTGCCTCGGGTGAGTTGGCGAACAACCAGCACGCGATGGCGTGCTTGGGTTCCGGTGAAAAGAACGGTGGCGATTCGTTTTCACAGCGCTTGGCCATTGTTCCGCGCGCGCGATTGCAGCGCGGGGCGAAGCGACAGCCTTTGGGTTCGCCAATGGGTGATGGGATTTCGCCCCGCAGAGCGATTAGTTTTCGCGGTTTCGGGCTTAGGCGCACAGGTTGGGCATCGAGCAATGCTTGAGTATAGGGGTGACGTGGCGCGTCATATTCGTTATGTATAGTTTGGCTAGGTGCATATTCGATCACAACGCCGTTGTAAAAAACGGCGACCCTTTGCGAGAGTTCGCGCACCACCTGTAAGTCGTGCGAAATAATCAGTAGGCTAAACCCTAGATTGCGCTGCATTTGCATCAAGAGTTCAAGCATCGCTGTGCGCAATGTTGCGTCCAACCCGGTGGTGGGTTCGTCAGCGATGACAAGTTTCGGTTCTGCCGCTAGCGTCATGGCGAGCATGGCACGCTGGCACATGCCGCCGGACAGTCCATAGGGAAAGTTTTCGAAACGCTCCGCTGCCGGTTCCAGGCCCACGCTCTCTAACCAAAAAAGTGCTTGGTCGTAGGCTTCATGGTGCAATTTAGTGGGCGTGTGTAATCGAATATTTTCCATTATTTGTGCGCCGACCATTAAGTAGGGGTTAAAGGCGGCGCGCGGATTCTGAAAAACGGAAGCGATTTCTTTGCCATGGATGTCGCGAAAATTTTTTCGTGACTGTCGTTCCCAGGCGCTGATTTCTTTGCTGATACGTAGACTGCCGCGCGCGTCTAATTCGTAGTCTACATAACGGTCCAGGCCAGCCAAGAGTTCAATTGGCCCCTTGTCGGTGTGGAGGCGGATGTGGCCACGTACTACACCCGGCGAACCGCGAAGTAGGCCTAGCGCAGATAAGGCGGTGACTGATTTTCCACTGCCGCTCTCGCCAATGAGGGCGAGTGTCTCACCGCGCCGAATGCAGAGATTGACGCCCGCAACGGAGCGCACAAATGCACCGTGTTGCTGGGAGTAAAAATACGCGTGGAGGTCTTCAATTTCTAGATGCGGTTTTCCTATCATGCGCGGCTCTGTTCCCGGCTGCGGCGTTCGTAAACGTCGGCGAACAAATAGAAGGCGAGTAGGCTAATCGCAATTGCTAACGCAGGCAGCGTGGAGGGCCAGAAATTGCCTTGCAGCAAATAGTCTGAGCCGGTTTGCACCATGTTGCCCCACGACGGCGTTGGTTCTTGTACGCCGAATCCTAAATAGCTGAGGCTGGTTTCAATTAGAATGGCTTCACCCATGGCCTGTGATGCGTGAATAAGAAAAAGGGGACGACAGTGATGCCACAGTAAGTTCGTTATAAACACGCGCGGTAACGAAACGCCGCTGGCAAGCGCGGCGTCAAAGAAGCTTTGTTCTCTGAGTGTACGAATGCGTAGTTGCAATTGAGTGGCGAGCGCTGGAAATCCTGTCAAGCCAACAATTAGCATGATATGAAAAATGTCTGGCTGATAGAGTGTCACAGCGAACAAGATGAGTAATAGCCGGGGCGACGCCTCAACCAGCGTGCAGACATAGCGAGCGAGCAATGCACTCCAACCGCCACGCATTCCCGCGACGAGTCCGAGCAGGGTGCCAAGTAAAACGGACAAAGCGACAGCACTCAAGGCGGGTAAAAAATACGCATCAACGCTTGCGATTAAGCGGGTGGCTAAATCGCGACCGAAAAAGTCTGTTCCTAACAAATGTTGGGGGGTACCCGGTGGTGCTAGGATAAGTCCTAGGTCCGCAAAGTCTGGCACATACGGTAGTCCATTGAAGCGATTCGCCAAAAATGCACATACGAGGGCAACGAAGACGAGACTGCTAAACGCAATACTGAAATAGTCCCAGCGTGTAAAGCGGCGCGCTGGGCCAACAAAAGTGGAATTGGCGTTGGCGTTCGCACGTTCTATGTAATGGTCGCGCACTCTGTTAGAAACCCATGTGCGAGGCGCGTGGGTTGAGCAATATATAGACGGTGCGTTGAAAGAGGTGGGCGAGGGCCACCCAAACTGCGCAGATTAGGACGGCGCCCATCACCGTCGCGGTGTCTCGTTCTTGCGCGGCCTGCCAAACTAGTCGACCGAGGCCTGGCCAGTTTAAGACTTGTTCGACAACGACGCAGGCGCCAATAACATACGATAAACGTGTGGCGATGATTTCCAGGGTGGGCAATAACACGCCTTCTAAGTAGGCGTGCCGCCAAACGCCCGCACCCTTCGCAATAGCAGCAGTGATGTAATCTTGCGACAATACACGCGTGAGTTCTGAACTCAGGTGCCGTGTTGTCGCCGTCGCTAGGCCACTGCCTAATACGAGCAGTGCAATAGCGAGGCCGGTGATCGGTAATGGGGTTGTAACGCCGTCCACAACGGGGAAATAATTGAAGTATCGAGTCGAGATGTAGATAACCACGTAAGCTAACCAGAAAGAAGGGAGCGCTGAGGCTAAATAGAGTGTCACGAGCAATGGCCGAGTAAGGCTTTTGGTTTTCCCCATGGCCTCACAGACGGCCAACGGAAGGGCGATCATTAGGCTAATTATTAATGTACCTGTAACCAGTATTAGCGTAGCGCCTGCCGCGCGAAATAATTGAGGTGCAACGGGTTCTCCGTTACGGACCTGCGTTCCTAAATCACCGCTAACGATGCGTTCTAGCCATGCAAAATAGTCGAGCCAGGGTTTGTTTTGGCTTGCCGTTGCAGCGGTATTGATAGCTTCACTTATATGCTCGCTCGGGGTGGCCATTAACATGGCGTACACGCCGATGCTAACGCCAAGCAATACTGTTATCGTAAAAGCCAGCTCCTTGGCGAGCGTGCGGGCGATGGGTTTTAGCGATGACTTTTTAATACGCATGTGGATCGCCAAATTTAACGCACGTTCCTCTTAGCAATTAATGCGGGTCCGTGTCGTTTTTGATTTGCCATTGATGAACATCAGCAAAAAATTGAAAAGGGTGTATTTTTACATTGCGAACACGGTCATTGTAGGCGCCATAGTCGGTGAGAGTCCAAAGGAAAGTGTAGGGCGCGTCTTCGGCGAGAAGCTGGTGCAATTGCTGAAAAATGGCACGTTTTTGACTTAGATCAACCGTCGCATTGCCTTCGTCAAGAAGCTTGTCCACCTTTTCGTTTCGATAACTACCGAAATTATTCTTCCAGGCGCCAATTTCTTTCGAATGAAATAGGCTGGATATATCTGCCGCGTCATCGAAGTTCCAGGTCCCCAGCATAATGTCGAAATCATTGCGATTAAATACGGCATTCTTCCATGCCTGTAATTCTAAAAAATCGACTTTGATTTCCACGCCGATTTTCCGTAAGTAGTTTTGATAAGCGAGTACCACCCGTTTGGTGGCTTCGTTTTCCTTGGCGATGGGTGCTCGTAAGCGGAGTTGTAAGCGTTGGCCATGACGTTCCAAGACGCCGTCTTTAGCGGCGCTGAAGCCGGACTTTTTCAGCAGGGCGAGGGCTTCATTCGGCGCGTATGAGAGCGGCGCAATGTCTAAATTATAGGCCCAGCTTCCCGGCGGAAAAGGTCCGGAAATAAGGAGGCCTTGGTTGTTGAAAAACGAGTTCAAAATCTCGGGTCGATTAATCGCCATAGAAAGCGCGACGCGCACATTTTTGTCCGCCAGGAGCGGATTGCGATTGTTGTAACCAAAAAAGGAATAAGAGAGTGTGTTATAGGGAACCAAATGAATGTGAGCGTTGGCTTGCAGTTCTGGCAAGTCACGCGGTGCGACCGAGGCAATCAAGTCAACTGAATTGAACTTGAATGCTTGTTGAAGTATGTTTTGGTCTGAATAAGGTTTGAGTACAATACGAGCGAGATTTGGCGGGCCGCGAAAATAAGTTGGGTTGGCAGTAAATACAATCTCCCGATCTGAGGCTTGGCTTGCTAACAGGAACGGCCCGGTGCCAATAGGGTGTTGGCTGAAGGGGTCGTTTCGGGCGACGTAATCGTGCACGAATCTGTGTTTTGGAACAATCTTTAGACTAAATAATGCAAGGGCATTGGCTGAGGGTCGGGCCAGCCTAAATTGGACAGTGTTGGTGTCAATTTTATTGATTTCTTTAATTAAATCCAGTCGTGATTTAAGTGCGCTGTGTGTTTTTGGATGACGAATTGCATGATAAGTAAATACAACATCGTCGGCGGAAAAGGGGCGTGCCGCTTCGCTGTTCACCGGGTGCCAAAGTACCTTTTGGCGAAGATGAAATGTATAAATGGTCGCGTCCGCGTTGACGCTCCAACGCTCCGCAAGCGCTGGGATGAATTCTTGATGCTCGCCGATATTGACTAAGCCGTCAAACATTAATTCGACCGCACGCAAGGACACAGCGTCGACGCTGGTGATAGGATCAAGCGTGCTAGGCCGACCGTATTCGCCGTAGCGCAATGTGTCTGTGCGCACATCCTTGGCCCATGTGATGCTGAGCGTTTGTGCCATAAGCAGACACGTGTAAATTAAGAAAGTTAGACATCCGCGTATCATATTGAGAACCAAACCTATCGCTCAAAAAATGGTGACGCCGCCTGGACCCCGATTTTCCAAAGCATACGTTCCTTGCAAACCTTCTTGCATGATCCGCATCGCTGGAAAGGCGCGGGCTAAATTGAAATAAATTTCTAGCGCTTGCGGATATTGCTTTTGTTGTCGCAAGGCTTCCGCTGTGCTAATGAGCAATCCGGGTGAATTGCTTTCTAAGCCGAAACTATTGGTCTTGTCTCGTGCCGTTTCAAGTAATTCAAGCGCTTTCGTTGCGTTTCCTTTGACCAAAAAATATTGGCCAAGCACAGTCCAGAGGGGAACGAAGCGGTCACTTCGTCCACGCGCGGCGAAATCTTCCGCTGCTTTTACAACGAACGGACAGTTAGCGTCAAGATACACGCACATTTGAATCGCATCGGCACTGACAGCCGGGTCGCTGCTTATATTATTCACAGCGTCTGCCCATGTTTTTAACGCTTTGGCCCCTTGCCCAAGCATGTATTCGTGTGCGCGCAAACGCGTTTCTAACAAGGGTTTGGCGCTTTTGGGGAGTAATGTTAACTGTGGCAACAAAACCAAGGCTTCTTTAGCGAAGCTGGACTCGGAAAAAATTAACGACGATTCCGACAAATAAAAGTTCGCGGTGTCTTTGTATTTGGCGTCGTTACGTAATTGGATGAAAAGCGAGTTGCCAATGTCACGATACAATTCTGACATCGCGCGCAATAATGTGATGTCATAAAAGCGAATGAAGCGACTTTCATCGAGCTTTTCGACAGCGGCAGGCATGCCTGTCTTGTTTTGCGTCAGCAGATTCAGCGCCGCATTGTATTGGCGTGCGCTTCGATAAATGTGGGTAGCGTTGGCAAGCGCACGTGCGGAGAGCGGGAGCGGCTGGGATTTTAGTTTTTGAAGCAATTCATTCAACGGTTCAATCAAGGCTTCTGGCTTTTGACTGGCGCGCCCTGCGAGCCAAACGATAGCGGCTTCTTCGTCGCTGGGCATCGTTTCATCGTTTCGCTTTTCTTGTCGATTAAACAACGCGTTGGCGACGGCAATTTGCCGTGGCGGCAAGCTTGGGTAGGCAAGAAACTGCTTGAGCGTTTTCGTGGCTTTTTCCCGTTGACCCGCCTCGATCAGGGCTTCAGCCAAGAACAGACTGACAAACTTGCTCTGCAAAACTGTTTGGGTCTGATTGAGTTGCGTAAGAAAATCCAATTGAATTCGCAGCGCACTGCGATGTAGGGCTAAATGCAGCTCGGCGTTACGCAAAAACAACAATGCCATCGTTAACGTGTTAGCGGGGTCGCGTGCTTGTTCACTGGCCAGTTCAGGGGCGATCAGCGCGATGGCTGCGTCGTAATTTTTTTTTGCGTAGGCTTGTTTAGCGGACTCTATAGCGCTAATTGGCTCGGCACGCGCAGGTGACGTCGCGGCAACAATGAGTGTTAGTGCAGTAACGATAATTAAGTTCATTGCTTATCTAGTCGGGCGTCCGCGACGTAAACGCCGCTCCACACGTGTTCCTGTGTACTAAATGCAATTCTGCCCTGTCGAGAGACGGATATATCGCGGTTCAATCGGGTTTGGGTGCGTAGCTCCCGAGTCTGCCGAGTATTGATGTTAGTGATTACGATAGGATCGAGTCTGTTTCGATCTTGTTGTACGTACACTAAATGTAGTCCGTCGGGCATCCAGGCCGGTCCATGGTTCCAATCTGGAATGACATTACGCGCGACAATTCCGCGTGTATTTGTCCTCGAGTTCGTTTTGCCGAGATTGAGAATGTCGATGACCACAATTGCCCAGTTGCTGATATTGGTTTTGTCACGAATAGACGAATAGAAAGCAAGTTTCTGGCCGTTTGGACTAAACGAGGGACTTAAATTGTCGCGCCCATTCTTGGTTAATGCTCGCCACGCACGTCGCTTGGTATTCAATTCTAGTAGGCCAATATCATGGCGATCAGTGTCCCCCAGCGTTGCGACTAGCTGCGTACCGAGCGGTGACCAGCGTGGGTGCATGACAGCGTCGCCTCCGTCCGTCACTATTTGAAGGCTTCCGTCGTTTGGATTGGCCAATGCGAGCGTGGGTTGCCGCGTCGCGAGACTCACTATTGCAATTCGATCTGCCAGCGGTGACCAAGCAGGCTGCGCGTTACGGGAATTTGGTCCGCCAACGGAGACTAACGCTGAGTCCGTCATTCCGGATATGACGATTTCCGTATGCTCGCTGTTATGACTGCGCGTAAACGCAAAGCGCGTGTTGTCGGGGGACCAACTCAAGGATGCATCAGCCGTGAGGGAAGGATTGCTGGGCTGTAGCGGATCTAAGTCCGCCTCAGCGGCGCTTTGATTAATGCTCAGGCTCTTCATTTCTTGGCCTGCTGCGTTGAAAACGAGCAATTGTCGGGTCCCGCTCACTTGGCGTTCGACGCTGATAAGCGTTCCGTCTGGCGACCAGAGTGGGTTGAAATGATGTTGACCGACAGTAACGGCAATAGGTGTTATTTTTGTTGGTATTATGGCGGGCGCAGAGTACGCTCCGCTCGTACTCAATACGAACAAGGATGCAGCAATAGTGGAGACGTGTATCAAAGATGTCGAGTGTAGCTAAGGAGTCGGTCGACAATTCCAGGCAAACTTTGCGCCAGTGCCGCCCTCTGGCTGGAGAATTCTGATCGGACCTGGCCGGACCGGAGCGGCCCGGCCAGGAAATCGACTATCCGGCGTCGTTTGACGTCGCGCCTTCTTGCATGATTGGGGTGACCATGAGTTCCACGCGTCGATTTGACGCCCGCCCGCTTTCATTGTCGTTGCTGGCGATAGGTTCGGATTCACCTTTGCCGGTGGCCGACAGACGGTCATCAATGACGCCTTGGCCCAAGAGGTAGGATTTAACCGATTCCGCACGGCGGTCAGAAAGTGCCTTGTTGGCTTCGTTGGAGCCAGTGCTATCGGTATGGCCAACGACGTGAAGTTCGGTCTTACCGTATTTCACGACCACTTTGGCGATCTTGTCCATTGTGCTCTTGAAACCGTCTTTAATTTCAGACGAGTTTACGTCAAACGCCGTTTGTGCGGTCATGCGTACCATCAAAACGTGATTGTCGCGTTTCTCAATGCTGATTGCGCCAGAATCACGTTCCTGGGCCAATTGCTTTTCAAGATCCTGTTTCTGCTTGTCCATATAGAGGCCGACTGCGCCGCCCGCGAGACCGCCGCCCACTGCGCCAATGAGCGCACCTTTTTTCTTGTCCTTCGCGACCACGGCGCCCAATACCGCGCCGCCGGTGACGCCCATCAAGGCGCCTTTTTGTGCGTTGCTCATGTTCGCGCAACCGCCTAACGTTAATGATGCGGCGATGACACCGGCCGTTAAAACATTCAATTTTTTCATGACATTACCTTAACAAAATTACGAGAATAGAAGCGCAAAAGCGCGTATTATACATAGTATCAGAAGGGCGTTAGCCTGCGAGAAATGTGAGATTTTGTAATCGCTAGCCAGGATGTCACCATGAGTAAAAAACCACCCACTGCAGATTCACTGACTGACGCTTTGCGCGCGTTCCAAGCGACCCGAAAAACCTTGCAAATGGCCACTGTCAGCGCGGAGGGCGATCCGCTCGCCAGCTATGCTCCCTTCGTACCGGGCAATAACGGCGAATTTTTTGTTTTCTTGAGCGCATTGGCCGGACATACCCGAAATCTTGCGGTGCATCCAGTCGCCAGTGTGCTTCTTATTGAAGATGAAGCGACAGCCGGTAATCTTTTCGCACGCCATCGCGTTTCTTTACGTTGTGATGTGAATCGCTTAAGTCGTGATGATCCTGACTTTGATTCGATCATGGCGCAATTTCGCCAGCGCTTTGGCGCCATTGTCGACACAATGATCGAGCTGCCTGACTTTAACCTGCACGCACTCATGCCCAACGGGGGATCGTTTATTCGCGGTTTTGGAGAAGCCTATACAGTCGTCGATGGAAAGGTGGTGAGTAGTGAGCCGAGACGTCCAGGTGCCGGTAACCCAACCCGATAAACCAGGCGAAATGCAGACCCGTTTTTCGGCGTTAGTTTTAATGCACCCGACGACCAAATTGCTATGGATAAATGTGAGGAGGTCGTCTACAGTCATTGCCTCAAATTAATCAACAATGAGAGGGACGACGGTGAAGAGTAGTGTATTAGCGACATGTGTATTAATGGCCATTTCGCAGGCAAGTTTTGCGACCTCGACGCGTGTCACGGCGTTAGGCGGTGAAACAGGCATGATTATGGATGACGACACCAACATTGATTTGTTTCCGCAGACGATCAACCGACAGAATTTTGTGCGCTTGAGCGGCATTCAAACGGGAGCGCCGGATTACGCCATTATTACCGGCAACGCGGGAGATAAGTGGGGGCTATATGGCGGCACGCTTCAAGAGAACGATTTCTTGAACATCTATCGAAGTTTGGGTAGTGATGCGGCAGTCAAATTAGGTGTTAGAGTCTGGCGTCATAGCGTAGAGCGGACAAACGACAACCATGAGGCCGTCGTTTCCAAGTCTGAGTCGAAAAACTCCTATGTCGATCTAGCGTTGGATGGAACCTACGGTGTCAGTAAAGGTGAACGCGAATTGGCGGGAAAAATTGTACTCGCGTACGGACCGAATAGTATTAATGCGATACCGGGCGTGGGTAGAGTAGGCACGTACGAAGCATCGCAGACAAACGGTGTAACGACAACGACGGCGGATGGTGAAGGAAATAACTTTGCCTTATTGGCCGCTGCTTTTGTTAGGCAGCCGATGCAAATGGCTATGTTTAGCAAAGTCTATGGGGCCGGATCATTTTCCTATCTCTCGCAGAGTAGTTCGTTCTCGTCGGGTAGCGTAAAAGCCGAGGATACGTCGGGTAGCACGATTACCTTGGCCGGTAATGTATTATTTTTTGATGAGAAGAAGATTGCGGATAATACGCAAGTATTTTACGGCCTTGGCGGCGGCGCCTCCATCAGTAACTTCAAGTCAAAAGACAAGGTCACTGCTGGCGAATCGAAAACAAATATATTCAGACTTTCAGGCCCGCAAATTCGATTGGGTTTGGAAAGTGATATTAACTATGGCAAGCTGCGTTTCGGCATTGCGCGTGGAATCGACATGCTTAATTACAACTCTCAAGCGCGAACGGAAGCCCCTAGGGTCGGTGCGGCCAACGACACCAATAGCACGAAAACATTCGATTTTATCGGCAACGGTGCTTACGCGTTCTCCGCCGGATACGGTGTGGAGTATAAGCACCTTAAGGTCGATATTACTTTGATGAATGACATTTGGGTGAAGGGTCCGCAAAAATTATTCAGCAGTGCTGCTGGGCCATTGGGTGGAGAGGCTAGCGTTATTTATACTTACTAGTGAACAGAGCTAACAAGGCGCTGAAGACATGGTGGTCGTGGCGTACCTGGTTAGTGCAAAAAGTGGAAGGTGAGAAGTAAAACGTGTTCATGTTTGTCTAAAGTAATATGTGCAAAACGCGCGGCGATCCGGAAAATAGGCTCTGTTCGGGTCGCCACGCGTTCTATGCTAATCCACTATCGGCGCGCCTAGCGCCGCCAACTCGCGTCCAAGCGTGTCATCATCGCCGATATTGAGTTCAACCAACCGACGCAAGTGCGATACACTGTCAATGTCGATATGCGTGCAGCGCAGGCCAACTTTGTCCTGATCGGCGTGGGCCACCACGGTTTCCATGCGGATCGTGAAGGGGTTCTCGGGGGGGTGTACTTCTACCAGAAAATAGTCGCCACCTTGCCAAATCCAGTTTAGCGGTCGGCTAGTCAGCACGCCTTTTAGCGATATATCTAAGAGTTTTGCATGCCATATTCCGTTCGGGCTGGTCAGTGTCACGGCCGCTTCGAACGGAATGCGTGTGAAGCGTCTTTTTTCCACAGTCGTCTGGTTCAGAGTGCTCATGAAGGTCCTAACCCTTGTTGGTCTTGGTTGATCCAAGGCGACTTGGTGTCGCTACGTTGACAAGCTATCGGCAGGGTGGGCGGAGAGTTGAGTGTTGGCCGAACCCTGGCGGTTTGCGCAAGCTTGGCGCCTCATGGGATTATAGCTCCGATCCTGCCGCGATGGCAGGTTACCCGCAATCGAAGGGTCGCAAGCAGAGGAACGTTCATTGGCCAAGTGGATAAATTGGGCGGCGATTGTGCTGAGCGTCATTGTCATGCATCCCTTGCACGCGGGGGATCAAAGCGAGGGTCCATTCGGACGCGTCGAGTATTTTAATTGGGAAGAATACGACGAATCGGGTGCTCGATTGTTGCGGGAACGTGGGCCGCGCATTGGCATCGGCGTGGAAGGTAATAATTTCAAACGCGATTTGCCAGGCATTGTGTACCGCTTTTCGGGAATGGGCTATGTTGGCAGTGTGGCCTATGAAGGGCAGGTCATCGAAACGAAAACGCCGGTTAATACGTCGACAGATTATTTAGGTTTGTCTTTAGACGCCATGGGCGGTCAACGTTATGGTTATATTATCGAGCCGCATCGTTTAGATGTGATGTTTGGCGGCGGCGTTGATCTGTGGTTGCGCAACTTGCGAAACAGCCACGATTCGAATGGAAATCCCGCGCAAGGCTATCGAGAAACCTATTTAGCGTGGACGTTGAAAGCGGCGGTGGGGGTGTCACATAAAGTCGGCGATGGTTATGGTTATATTTTGGGCGGCGTAAAACTACCGATTTATGTGACGGAGTGGCCGACTCTTTATAATGTGGCATTAAATCCGCAGGGCCGACCCAGCCTGTTCTTTAAGTGGACCATTGCGAACGCCTTGCCGTATCAAAAAACGGGATTAGCTGTTAGCTTTTTTTACGATTCCTGGCGGTTTGCGCAATCGCCCCGTGTTAGTTCTGGCAAGGTGTATGTGTGGCAACCGAAAAGCAAAATGGATGTGGTAGGGGTCGAAATTGAGCTTCAGTGAGGGTGGTTGGGAAATGCTTGCGCAGGGTGTAGTGCGCCTCGCTCCCATCATCTAGTGAGTCTACTTCATGCTTACGCGGAGAAGTTGCAGCATGAAGATAAAGCTAATGAATAATATGCGCATTATCTCGCGCGGTTGCGGCGAAAACGCCACCAGGTGAGAAATTAACGTTGACTGATCAGTAGTTCGGCCAAGCGAATCTTTGTAGCATTTCAAAGTTTTCCCTGTGCTAGGCGCTCGGTCACATTTTTTGACTCAGACAAGTTCATCGAGATGAACCTGGCTTTTTGGAAAATGGCGGTTTATAGTCTCTAATCCTATTATTTGGAGTCTGAAATGTCGCAGCTTTTAGATCGTATTACGATAAGCCCGGATGTGCGTAGTGGAAAACCTGTCATCCGTGGTACGCGCATTACGGTTTCAGATATTCTCGAATACATGGCGAGTGGAATGACCGAGGACAAAATACTTGAGGACTTTCCCGATTTAACACACGAGGATATTTTAGCTACGCTTGCGTTTGCGGCACAGCGGGAACAAAGGCTGTTCTCATCAGTATGAAATTATTGTTTGATGAGAACCTGTCATATAGGTTGGTGGCAGCCCTCGCAGAGATCTATCCAGACTCTTCCCATGTCCGAGAAATTGGATTGTTAGGCGCCAATGATCTTCAGGTGTGGAATTATGCAGTCGAGCAGGGTTTTTTACTCGTCTCGAAAGACACAGATTTTTATGAACGCAGTTTAGTCTTTGGCTCACCTCCTAAAGTTGTCTGGCTGCGCATCGGAAACAGTACCGTAAACGAAACAATTGCGCTATTACGTAGCCAATACATTGTCATTCGTCGCTTCAACGAAGATAAAACGGCCACCTTTTTACCTCTTTTTCCACCTAAATTATAGTCGGGTGGCTAGTGTTGTAAGTAGCGCGAGGTCGGGTGAGATTGCATAACGGAAATGCGCGCCCAGAAAAACCTAACTGTTATTCAATGTCTCCGCCGCAAACAACGTATTCTCCAACAGCATCGCCACCGTCATCGGTCCTACGCCACCCGGCACAGGCGTAATCCACGACGCGCGGAGGGCGGCGGCTTCATACTCAACATCACCTACCAACTTCCCATCCGCCAGCCGATTCATCCCTACGTCGATCACAATCGCGCCGGGTTTGATCCATTCGCCTTTTACCAGCCCCGGTTTTCCAGCGGCGACCACGACGATATCAGCACCGCTAACATCGGCACTAAGATCGGGCGTGAAACGATGGGTGGTGGTGACAACACATCCGGCCATGAGTAATTCCAGCGACATGGGTCGGCCAACAATATTGGAAGCGCCGACTACTAACGCGCGTTTGCGCTTAATTTCTTCGCCCGTGGATGCCAATAAATGCATCACGCCATAAGGGGTGCAAGGACGTAACAACGGCAGGCGAACGGCGAGTCGACCCATATTGTAGGGGTGGAAACCGTCAACGTCTTTGCGTGGATCAATGCGTTCAATGACTGTTTCGACGTCAATTCCGGCGGGTAGTGGCAGTTGCACCAATATGCCGTCTACGCTGGGGTCTGTGTTCAGTTGATCGATAATCGCCAACAATTCTGCTTGGGTGGTGCTGGCCGGAAGGTCATGCGACACCGAAAAAATGCCTGCTTCGCGACATGCGTTGCGTTTGCCGCGCACGTAGACTTCAGAGGCAGGATTCTCGCCGACCAAGATCACCGCTAGTCCAGGCGCCCGTTTGCCGCGCGCCAAGCGCTCATTGACGCGAACCCGAACGGTTTCCCGAATTCGGGCCGCAATCGACTTGCCATCAATAATTTGCGCCATGCAATTTGCCTAAAGTCCCAATTCAATCGCCTATGATCTCACGCGCCGCTGTAGTCGCCAAGTCTGGTATTAGAACAAATAGGCGAGGCGGCCGCCGAAAACTAAGTCGCTGTAGACGCCGGGTGTGTTGATGGCGGATGAGCTGCTCCACTCGGCGTTTAGCTCTACAGTCCAGTTACGCGACATATTCCACCCTGCGGTGGCGGTGCTGTAGCCGACAAAGTGGTTGCCTTTGTCGACATTATTGTTTGTAAATGATTGATTGCCATATATAAAGTCTAGGTAGATGTAAAATGGGTCTCGTTCCCAAATACTAGAAAGCGTGAGTTGATGAGCGGTGAATTTTTGTGGGTCAAAGTAAGCGTTTCTGGCCGGGTGATCGAAACTGAGCCCTTGGTATGCATAGCCGAAGGAAATAGACGGTGAGATGACATTGAGCCGGTACTTGAGGGACGCTTGTATGTCATTGGCACTGTTGCCGTCCGAATACTGCTTACGGGCGTAGCTTCCCGCGAGCGTGAGTCGAGTGGGTAAGGGTTGCACCACCGCAATGGATGTTAGTTTTAAACTAATATTATTCTGAATCGCGGCCGACGTAGCACTTAACACTTCTTGTGTATAATTAATAACGATTTTGGTTGTTGCTGCCTGGATGTTGAATTTAACTTGCCCAACGGTTTGAGCCGACGCATTGTCCGGCCCAAGCGTGGTTGTGCCAAATTTTCCAAGCGCTTTGATTTCTTCAGTCATGTTAGCGCTCACGCCACCCATAATGGTGTTGGCGGTAAACACTTTGTTGGCGTCGTCCGCTGCTTTTCGAAGATAAGAAAATGATAAATCATAGTCGCCCAGCGTGCCTTTCGCAGTCACGTTATATTCCTTGGCGGTGTTGAACTCGGAGTCTTCAAAACGCTTATGTGAAAGTTCAATCGACGGGCTAGTGCTTCTGTTTAGCGAGTCCATTGCCTCGTAGAGTTCATCTTCTTGACTGGGATCTTGCGGACGGACCTCGCCGAGGATTCGCGCGGCCTCCACTTTTTCGCCTGCGGCAAGCAGGCTGAACGCTAAGCCGATTTGATTGCTGACGCTGTTATCTAGCGCAGCGAGCTTTCGATGCTGTTCGATTGCCAAAGCCAAATTGCCGTGCTTTCGCAACGCTGCCGCACGAGTCGCCATGGCAGCCGTGTTTTCAGGACGGCTCGCTAAAATGAGATCCGTTTGAGCAATTGCGTTGGCGTAGTCCTCGACCAAAGTCCAGGTCTTTGCTAACACAAGTTGCACAGGGAGGCTGTAAGTCTCTTGTTCGGCCAGTAAGTGGAGCACTTTTAGCGCGTCGTCTGTTCTGTGCGCGCTGGCAAGCCAATGGGCGATGCGAATTCTGTCTTCGCCATTGAATGAGCGCGGCGATTCTTCAAGCGCTTCGAGATACAGCTTAGCGACGAACGCATTTCTCAATAAAATCGAGTCTGAGTCTGACGGAGTTTTCCTGCTACGGTTGCGCTTAACTTCCTTGGTTGCCGCTGGCGCTTTTACGACAGGCGGATCCATTGGCAGGCGTGCACCCAGAGATATATTAGCGGGTGCTTCTGCGGCGATATTTGTCGTAGCCCACCCTGCAAGGAGTAACACGAAAATTCGACAGAGCAATGTTGTTGTTCGAGCTGAGTGCCGTAGTGGATACATCAAAAGATAGTCAACGTTCGAAACGGGCGAGAATTTATTGTGCGAAGAATGCAGCAATGATACCGGAGAACAGTTTAATTTGCAGGCAGGAACACCGCTGGCCAAGGCAGCGGCCACGTGGTGCTCAATGGATGAGGTCTCTTAACGCGGAATAGAACCTTGCTTACTCGTCCTCGCTCCGCACAATTAACGCCATCTCGCCGTCCGCGTCAAC
Organism: Gammaproteobacteria bacterium; assembly: GCA_031416175.1. GTDB lineage: Bacteria > Pseudomonadota > Gammaproteobacteria > S012-40 > S012-40 > JANOTC01. Next base: position 3,478 of record JANOTC010000453.1, on the reverse strand, counting down.
GGTTACGCTCACATTCATCGGGTTGCAGCATACTTGGCAATCTTCAACGTAGTCTTGATCACCGGCAGACTGATCAACCGGTAAATCAAATGATTCTCCGCAATAGGGGCAAGATACGGAAATAAACTCGGTGAGGGTCATGGGTGAACTCCTGTTTGGGTGGAGGCTTAGGCGCAATAGCAATTGTAGAGCGCTGATATTGAGTAAACTATCTATTTTTGTAAGAATTACCTAAATAATTGATTGGCGGGCGCTTCCATATTTATAACCGCCGCACCATGACCCCGCCAAACCCGCCTCCCGTGCTACAATTCGCCGTTCAATGGGGACCGCGGTGCGCCTGTTTGGCGCCCGCCCAAGCTCAGCCCTTCCACTCTCTGGTAATCGGTAGACATGGACAAAACATACGACCCGCATGCAATTGAAGCCCGTTGGTATCATTTCTGGGAGAGCCGTAACGATTTCGCGCCTAAGGGCGTCGGTGCGCCTTATTGCATTATGATTCCGCCGCCGAATGTGACGGGCAGTTTGCATATGGGGCACGCGTTTCAAGACACCATTATGGACGCCTTGATTCGTTATCACCGCATGCTGGGCGATAACACCTTATGGCAGGCAGGAACTGACCATGCGGGTATCGCCACGCAAATGGTGGTTGAGCGGCAATTGGCGCAGGAAGGAAAAACGCGGCACGATCTTGGTCGTGAGGCGTTCATTGAGCGCGTCTGGGAATGGAAGGCACAATCGGGCGGCACCATTACGCGGCAATTGCGGCGCATGGGCGCCTCTTTAGATTGGAGTCGTGAACGTTTTACGATGGACGAAGGTTTGTCGGACGGCGTGAAAGAAGTCTTTGTACGCCTGCACGAAGAGGGTCTGATTTATCGCGGTAAACGTTTGGTCAATTGGGACCCCGTGTTGCACACGGCAGTGTCCGATCTTGAAGTATTGCCCACGGAAGAGAGCGGTTTTCTCTGGCATTTACGTTATCCCTTAGCCGATGGTAACGGCTTTGTGGTGGTGGCCACCACGCGTCCAGAAACCATGTTAGGCGATGCGGCGATTGCTGTTCACCCGGGTGACGAACGCTATGCCCATTTGATCGGGCAATTAGTGGATTTGCCGCTGACCGGACGCCGAATTCCGATTATTGCGGATGATTATGTCGATCCAGCGTTTGGCACCGGCTGCGTGAAAATTACCCCGGCTCATGACTTTAACGACTATGCCGTGTGGCAGCGTCATCGCGATACCACCGCGTTACAAGCCGTTCCGTACAATGGCTTGATTAACATATTCACGGTCAGTGCCTCGATTATTAGTAGCGACACGCCCGGTGCGGAATTAATCCCGAACGACTTCCGAGGCTTGGATCGCGTTGCGGCGCGCAAGCTCGTGGTCGAGGAGTTTGGCGCGGCTGGCTTGTTAGAAAAAACTGACGACCACAAATTAATGGTGCCACGCGGTGATCGTTCGGGTGCCGTAATCGAGCCGTTCCTAACAGACCAATGGTATGTGAAAGTAGCGCCGTTGGCTGGTCCTGCGATCAAGGCAGTCGAAACAGGCGAAATTCGCTTCGTGCCCGACAACTGGAAGAATACGTATTTCGAATGGATGCGCAACATCGACGATTGGTGTATTTCGCGACAGATTTGGTGGGGACATCGTATTCCCGCCTGGTATGACGAGCAAGGCGATGTGTACGTCGGTCGCAGTGAAGACGAAGTGCGGCGCAAACATAAATTAGGTGCACACGTTGTCTTGCGCCAAGACGAAGACGTGCTTGATACCTGGTTTTCGTCTGCGCTTTGGCCGTTTACCACCTTAGGTTGGCCGGAAAATACGCCGGAATTGAAAACCCTGTATCCGACTAGCGTGTTAGTGACGGGATTCGATATTATTTTCTTCTGGGTTGCCCGGATGATTATGATGGGCATTAAATTCACCGGGCAAGTTCCGTTTCGTGAAGTGTATATTCACGGTTTGGTGCGTGACTCACACGGGCAGAAAATGTCCAAGTCGAAAGGAAATGTGCTCGATCCGATTGATATCATTGACGGCATTGAGCTAGAGCCTTTAGTCAAAAAACGTACGGCGGGCATGATGCAGCCGCAATTGGCGAAGAAAATTGAAAAAGCCACGCGCGCTGAGTTTCCTAACGGTATTGCGACGCACGGAACGGATGCCTTGCGCTTCACGTTTGCATCACTTGCCTCTAACGGACGCGACATTAATTTCGATTTAGGCCGGGTCGAAGGCAATCGCAACTTTTGTAATAAGATCTGGAACGCCGCCCGCTATGTGTTAATGAACACAGAGGGACAAGACTGCGGGCAAAACGGCGGCGAGGTCGAACTGAGTGTCGCAGATCGTTGGATACTTAGCCGACTGCAAACCACCGTGCGTGAAGCCAATGAGGCGATAACAAGCTACCGTCTCGATTTTATGGCACAGTCGATTTACGAGTTCACCTGGAATGAATACTGCGACTGGTATCTTGAGTTATCCAAGCCAAGCCTGCTCAATCCGGCTTCAACGCCCGCGCAAGTGCGGGGCACGCGACGCACCTTGGTGCACGTGTTAGAAACACTGTTGCGTGTTGCTCATCCCATTATCCCATTCATTACCGAAGAAATTTGGCAACGCGTAGCGCCTTTGGCGGGAATACAAGGGCCAACGCTTATGCTGCGAGCGTATCCTACGGTGAACGACGCGCTTGTCGATCCGGCTGCGGTAAAAGAATTGGAGTGGGTGAAGCAATTCGTGTTGGGCGTGCGCCGGATTCGTAGCGGCATGGATATCTCGCCTGGCAAACCTTTACCTATATTGCTGCAAAATGGTTCAACGCAAGATGCAGGTTTCTTGGCAAGCAATCGTCAATTTCTGCAAACCCTGGCGCGGTTGGAATCCATTGCGTGGTTAACAGCGAACGACACGGCGCCAGAGTCAGCGACGGCACTGGTAGGCGACATGCAGTTATTGATACCACTTAAAGGTTTAATTGACAAGAACGCCGAGCTAGCGCGATTGGCCAAGGAAATCGACAAATTACGTGCGAATTTAGAACGGGCGATGGCAAAGTTGGCGACGCCGAGCTTTGTTGATCGGGCGCCTGCCGATGTGGTCGCTAAAGAGAAAGAACGTGCGGAAGAAACGCGTATGGCGCTCGTGCGTTTAGAAGAACAGCAAGTGAAGATTCAAGCGCTTTAGTCGGCAAGGACGTCCGCACCGCCGTGTGTTGCGGTGCGGACGTTTCGACGGTGGAACTTCAAAACTTTACGTTCAAACCAATTTTGGTGTTATTGCTCACAAAGCCGATTTCCATCGCCAGCGTGCCGGCTTGAAACATGCGGCGATAGTTGCCTGGCAACATTTGCGCGACCCCGTAGTGCAGCAACGCAGTTCCTAGAAAATACGCGTTTACTTTTTGTCCTGATGGGCACGAGCCTAATATCTTATTCGTTTCACTATAGGCGCC
>JANOTC010000452.1:0-5762 GCA_031416175.1 Gammaproteobacteria bacterium | reverse complement strand
GAAAAGCGCGAAATCCCGCCGGGCGCGCAGTTGGTCGTTTTGGGCGGTCCGGCGCTTCTCATTGGGCTGGGCGGTAGCGCGGCGTCCTCTATGACGACCGGGTCAAGTCACGAGAATCTTGACTTCGCCTCGGTGCAACGCGGCAACCCAGAAATTCAGCGGCGCTGCCAAGAAGTCATCGACCGTTGCTGGCAACTGGGCGACAAAAATCCGATTATTAGCATCCATGACGTGGGTGCGGGCGGCCTCTCCAACGCGATGCCGGAATTGGTGAATGAGAGCGGGCGAGGCGCCGCATTCGAATTGCGCACCATCCCCAATGGTGAGCCACGCATGTCGCCGATGGAGATTTGGTGCAACGAGGCGCAAGAGCGCTACGTATTAGCCATTGCCGCCGAAGACATGCCTGAATTCGAAGCCATGTGTGCACGCGAACGTTGCCCGTTTGCGGTAATCGGCGAAGCCAGCGAGAAAAAACAATTGGTCGTTGGTGACGGCTATTTTGATAATGCGCCGGTGGATATGCCCATGGAGGTCTTGCTCGGCAAACCGCCCAAAATGCTGCGCGATGTCCACTCGCGCTCGTTTCACAAAGCGGAATTCGCCACCACCTCGATTGATATTCGCGAGGCAGCATACCGCGTTTTAAGTTTGCCAAGTGTCGCCGGAAAATCTTTCCTGATTACGATCGGTGATCGCTCAGTCAGCGGACTGATTGCGCGTGACCAAATGGTCGGTCCGTGGCAAGTGCCGGTGGCGGATGTCGGAGTAACAATAAGTAGCTTCACGGGTTACACCGGTGAGGCTATGGCCATTGGTGAACGTACGCCCATCGCAGTTATTCAACCGGCGGCGTCTGCACGCATGGCGGTTGGCGAGGCCATCACTAATATTGCCGCTGCGTCTATTAAACGTTTGAGCGATGTGGTGCTTTCTGCGAACTGGATGGCACCGGCTGGGCATCCCGGCGAGGACGCTGGGTTGTATGAAGCCGTGAAAGCGGTGGGAATGGAGCTGTGTCCTGCGTTGGGTATTTCAATCCCGGTGGGCAAAGACTCCATGTCGATGAAAACGGTATGGGATGACCAAGGCGAAAGAAAGTCGGTAACGGCACCGCTCTCGCTTATCTGCTCCGCGTTTGCGCCGGTTACGGATGTGCGCAAAACACTAACACCGCAACTGCGCACGGATAAAGGCGACACAGACTTAATTCTTATCGACCTCGGCAAGGGCCGAAATCGCTTGGGGGGTTCGGCTCTCGCACAAGTGTATAGCCAGGTGGGCCATCAATCAGCCGATGTAGACAATCCACAGGCCCTGAAGGCATTTTTCTCTGTTATCCAGTCGCTTAATGAGCGCGGCTTATTGCTTGCGTACCATGACCGTTCTGACGGCGGAGTGTTCGCGACGCTGGTAGAAATGGCGTTTGCTGGCCATTGTGGAGTACAAATAAAGTTAGATGACCTCGGCGAAAATTGTATCGCCTCTCTGTTTAACGAGGAGTTGGGCGCCGTTATCCAAATTCGCCATGCCGACACGGACGACGTGTTGGCCTGGTTGCACGATGCAGGCTTAGGCCGCCATAGTTTTGTGATTGGAAGTCTCGCTGGCAATGATCGGATAAGTTTCACTTTTGGGCGCCACGCGGTTTTGGATGAAAGCCGCATAGACTTACATCGCGCCTGGAGCGAAACCAGTTTCAGAATGCAGGCTCTGCGTGATAACCCTTATTGTGCAAAACAAGAATTTGACGGTCTCCTGGATGCCGACGATCCCGGTCTGGCTCCGGTCGTTACCTTTGATCCGAGTGAAAATATCGCAGCCACCCTTATTGCTAGAAAGGCACGCCCGCGTGTAGCCATATTGCGTGAGCAAGGGGTGAATGGGCATGTTGAGATGGCCGCCGCTTTTGACCGCGCCGGGTTTGACGCGGTCGATGTACATATGAGCGACATCTTGCTTGGCCGGGTAACGCTGGCCAATTTCGCCGGAATGGCAGCCTGCGGCGGATTTTCTTATGGCGACGTGTTAGGCGCAGGGCAGGGTTGGGCGAAGTCTATTTTATTCAATGCGCGCGCACGTGACGAATTTGCACGCTTTTTCGCGCGACCGGACAGTTTTTCATTAGGTGTGTGTAACGGCTGTCAAATGATGTCGAATTTGGCCGAACTTATTCCCGGCACAGCGCACTGGCCGCGCTTTAATCGAAATGTATCCGAGCAATTCGAGGCGCGTCTCTCTTTAGTTGAAATTTTACCTTCGCCATCCATTTTCTTACGCGGCATGGAAGGTTCACGTTTGCCGGTTGTTGTGTCGCACGGGGAAGGCTGGGCCAACTTTGCGCAACTGAACGGACCACAGCAAGCGGTTGATGCAGGTATAGTTTGCCTGCGATTTGTCGATAATCATGGTGCAGTTACTGAACAGTATCCCGCTAATCCAAACGGTTCACCGCTAGGCATAACGGGATTGACAAACACCGATGGTCGCGTCACGATCATGATGCCACACCCAGAACGGGTTTTTCGCACTGTTCAGAATTCGTGGCACCCAGAAGATTGGCGCGAAGACGGCCCTTGGATGCGAATGTTCCGCAATGCGCGTTTAATTGTTGGCTGAGCGCGTTTGATTATAGGTTGAGAGTTGCACATTTACTGTGCTATGCGGTGGATTTTCGGCCCAAGAACTGCACTACATGGAAGATTTCGGAGCAACCGAATTCTAGGTATCGTCTCATAACCGGAGGCAAGAAATGTCCCAGGCTCTAAAGAAAATCCTCTATGTGGAAGATGAACCCGATATCGCCTACATCGCGCGTTTGGCCCTCGAAACGATAGGGGGGTTTGAGGTATTGGTGTGCGATGCCGGTAGCAAGGCCATCGTAGAAGCGCCTGTTTATTTGCCGGATTTAATCATGCTCGACGTGATGATGCCGGAAATGGATGGGCCTGCAACTTTAAAAGAACTACGAAAAAATGCCATCTTGGCGCATACGCCGGTTATTTTCATGACCGCTAAAGTACAGCCTGCTGAAATCGCGACCTATAAAGAATTAGGTGCCATTGATGTTATACCTAAGCCGTTTGATCCAATGACGCTGGCGGAGAAGGTGAAGGGAATTTGGGTGCGTTATAAGGGGTGAGCTTTTTGGTTTAAGCGTTGGTTTAAGAGTTTAAGACGGAAGGGCGTCCATGCCCTTCTGTTAGTCCGTTTAGAATTATCCTGTCTTTTTGTCTATTTCGCACGTGGGTGAATTTCTGTCCATTGCGGTCCCCTGTCTATATTTCCCTCGCTTTCAATCGAACCCGCCGCTGGCGCCTTATAGGGTGTAGGTGGCCTTGGTTGGTCTGTGGTGAGTCGGATCTTGCTATAGGTATTCGGGTCATTGGCATAATAGGTAATGCCATTGTTCGCGGGGTTGCCTGAAATATGGAAAGCATCACGGACGATAACCGCACCGGAAACATATTGCGTGCCGTTCATTGCATTGTTTTGCATTTCCATGAACTGTGGAATATACAACAAACCAGAAATATTTACGTTGTTAGTTATTTGGACGAGGCCGCCTGTGTATATGAGCGCAGGTAAGTCCTCGAACCTATCCGAACGAATGATATCGTTGGTAATAGTAGTACCTTTGCTGTCGTCGATTCGAAAGCCTAGGTTTTTCCACGCGGTCGTGGTCATGCCCAATCTAGTAAATGCTTCTTGCCACCCATCTACATAACCCGAAGGTAAAAGTAAGTGGTATTGTTCCGCCCTATTCAGTTGAGAAAATATGGTCGCATCTAAGTTGATTCCTGTGTCGGCCCTGAACGAGTCTAAGGATGATCTGGGCACCAAGGCAAATGGAATCGGGGCAGAAATGACAGTATCGCATCTTGCTCCAGCGCAACTTAAATTCGCTATATTGCGTAAATTGGCGACATTTTTGAGTGGATCGGCGGGGGCGGGATTAATGTTGATGGGAACATTGACTTGAATATTTAAAGTGCGAGCAGGTGCCCTTCTTAAATTCGCCAGGGTTACGGGAGTCTGGTTCGCATCACACGTGACCCAGTCAATAAACAATGAGCCACGGACATTAATGTTGGCATTTGGTTCAAATTTAATGCCGCATTCCTCATTATCGCCAAGCACCGTATCAACACCTGGGGCACACCCGCATATTGTTTGCAAATCTACGGCATTCTGCGCATTCTGCGCTCCAAGTCGTGCCGCTCTTTTTGGACATAGGCCCGGCTGGGGTTTTCCGTTCACTTGATTAAACATTAATGGAACTTTTACGCGAACTATACCGTTCATTTGCCTGCCAACGGCAGCGTTGGCGACAAACTCTGCCCAGGTAATTGAGCCTGTCGTCCTCGGCGGACTGGGTATGGTGTTAATTGGAGGTATTGGGCCGCTCAGGCTATCGGCCGCCCTTCGCAATCGGTCCAAATCAAATAACTCATTGTCGCCGTCAAATAAATCGAGCGCTCTGTTTGTGCCTCTGTTGTTAAAGCTTCCCACGTTAGGGTTAGTGACGCCGACTAGTCCCTCAATTGAGTTGTCTGGTGTTCGATTAATGACTTGAAATTGGTCCTGATTGACATCAAAAGAGTTGCAGGTTCTTGCCATCACGTTCGCAAGCGGGCAGCCCGCACCGTCGCTTGTGGGTAAATTAGTTGTTACCCCCGGCTCACGTGTGCTACCTGTATTGTCTAAAATTACCACGGGCACAGCACTCGCCGTGAGAGAAATAATCATGCTGTTAGTAAGCACGAAGATACCAATTAACGTTTTCTTGTATGTCATGGCGTAAAGTCTCCTCCGAGAATCGAATCTAATCTTTTAGTCGTGTGGCGTTGCATGTCGGCTTGACTTAGCCGGCTTGCATTAGGACAGAGTTCGGTCCAAGCGTATTGCTCCAGACCCCAATAAAGCGCTGAGTATAACTTGTCGAGTTACCAACGCGACCAACCGACTGAGCATAGATATTTATGTCTCCCGCATCTGCGGATAACACCAATTCTATCCAGACGGCAGCTCGGCGCGGCGCCCTACTATTATCAAAAGTCCTGTTGCTTACTTGACGCAGGCCCGCGTTACCTTCTTCAAATACAATTGGTGTTGCGCCCTGGCTGGTTAAGTCCGCTATTTTCAGCGTATCAGGTGCCACACTAACCCGGGCGCCCGTGACGGTACCGCCCTGGTTTTGCGATTGACCGTCGGCAATTCGTTGTAAAAGGCTGGGTGCGGTGTTGGTAATGGCCGAGGTATTGGACACAAAATAAACATAGGGAAGTGTAATGATGGCGTTGGCCGGATCAATAAACAGTAGGTTGTCCGGGTCATTGTCACCGTCTAGGCTTCCACCTAAAATGAACTGTTGGCCTGCCCAATTCATGGCGCTTTCGGACAACTGTAAAGCCTCAGCCGCGTCTCTGTCGTAACCCGTAATTTGCATACTTTGCGCACTACGCCCCATAAATTGCGAGGCGATTACCAAGAGTCCAGCAAGTAATACGATAACCGTTATTAGGACGTAACCAGATTGTGGAGTCGTTTTAGTCATGTTCAATTCCGAGGGTTCACAGCGCCTGACGCTGATGCCGTGCGATAGTGCCTAAAGACACCCGTCGTATCCAGTGGATTCTGATAGCTGGGATCGACTTGGCCAGATCGAACGTCAATTTGCATTGCGAATCCGCCATTTGGGGCGTCACTACTCCGTGCGGCGGGGGTACCATTTAAGGCGAGTGGCCACAGATCAAAATTCA
>JANOTC010000451.1:0-6105 GCA_031416175.1 Gammaproteobacteria bacterium | reverse complement strand
CTTTGAGCGCATCGACGGCGCGAGCCCGCCAAGCTAAGGAGTGGCCGACATGACACAAATGCCTATCGATTCGGACACCTTGCAACGGGCCAAAGATTTGGTCAAAGCATTGGAGTCGGGTGAACACGAGGTTGCGGATGGCCTTTTGTCGCAAATGATGGACTTGCGTGAGTCCCATCTATTTAACGAGTTGGGAAAACTGACGCGTGATTTTCACAATGCGTTAAATACGTTTCGCGGTGATACGCGCTTGAATGACCTTACCAATGCAGAAATTCCCGATGCGAAAGAACGCCTCAGTTATGTAATTAAAATGACGGATGACGCAGCGAACAAAACACTTAATGCCGTCGAAGCAGCGATCCCATTGTGTGCATCGCTCGATCATTCCATTACGGACTTTGCTGGCCAATGGGCGAAATTTGTTGGTCGTGAACTGAGTCCGGCGCAATTCCGTGACCTAAGCCGGGATCTCAGCGCGTTTTTCGCTTCTGCACCCGGCAAGATTAATACGACACGTGGCCATCTAAGCGACGTTCTGATGGCCCAGGACTTTCAAGATTTAACCGGTCAAATCATAAGACGTGTTATTACGTTAGTGGGCGAAGTCGAGCAAAATCTGGTCAATCTGATCAAGATCGGTGGTAAGCAACTTCCGCAAAGTGTACAAGCCGCAGCGCCTGCATCGAAGGAAGTGGAATTGGCGGGGCCGCAAGTTCCCGGTTTGGAGTCGGCGACGGCGGTGGGAGGTCAGGACGATGTCGACGCGTTATTGTCTAGTTTGGGTTTCTGAGGAGTCCATCAATGTCGTTTGACGCTGATGACGAAATCACGCAAGACTTTCTAGTTGAAGCTGGAGAGATTCTTGAAAAGTTAGGTGAGCAACTTGTCGAACTCGAACAACGTCCGAGTGACAAGGAACTGCTCAACGCGGTTTTTCGCGGCTTTCACACCATAAAAGGCGGTGCGAGCTTTATTAGCTTGACTGCTTTAGTTGAAGTTTGTCATGTCTCTGAAGACGTGTTCAACCTTTTACGCACTGGACAAAAGCAAGTCGATGCACATCTCATGGATGTTATTTTGCGAGTTTTGGACTCGCTTAACGTCATGTTTGATAGTGTTCGTGTTGGCAAGGAACCTGCGCATGCGGAACCAGAACTTATTGCGCTGTTGAAAGGATTGCAGATAGCGCAGGCAGCGCCACCGCCGCCTGTTGTTGCGGCGCCGCCCCCCCCACCGCCGCCTTCTCCTCCCGCACCGGTCGAGGCAAAAAAGCCGCCGAGTGACATTTCAGATCTTGAGTTTTCCAAGCTTCTTAACGCAGCAGATGCGAAACCTGCTGCTGCCGCGCCCGCTGCAAATGTAGGCGGAGGTGATGAAATTTCGGATGGCGAGTTCGAAGCACTTCTTGATCAATTGCATGGCAAGGGGCAGCACAAGGGCATGCCGGCTGATACGGCGCCACCGGCTGTACTCGCGCCCGCATCGCCCTCGGCCAGTGCCAGCAGTAGCGATGAAATAAGCGAAGCAGAATTTGACGCCTTGCTAGATCAATTGCATGGCAAGGGCAAGCCTGCAAGCGCCCCTGCAGCGGTAGCAACAGCGAAGCCACCGGTGGCCGTAGCATCACCTCCGCCCCTACCTGCGGTTGCCGCGCGATCTGCTGCTCCCGCCCCTGTGGCGGCGGCAAGTCCAGCCCCTGAAAGGGCGGCTCCAAAGGCAGTTGAAGCGGTCAGCACGCCTGAAAAGTCACATAAAGAAAGCAAAGCTGAAGAAGGCAAAGCTGAGGATTCTAAGAAAGCGCCAGAAGTTGAAACAACCGTTCGCGTCGATACCAAACGTCTCGACGATATTATGAACATGGTCGGCGAATTAGTGTTGGTTAGAAATCGTCTCGTGACGCTAGGAACGGCGTTAAATAATGAGGAGATGTCGCACGCCGTCAGTAATTTAGATCTTGTCACGGCTGATTTACAAGCGGCGGTGATGAAGACGCGCATGCAGCCGATTAAGAAAGTATTCGGACGCTTCCCGCGCGTGGTACGTGATTTGGCGCGTAGCCTGAAGAAAGAAGTTCTATTGGAAATGGTGGGCGAAGAAACCGACTTAGATAAAAACTTGGTCGAAGCCTTGGCCGATCCGCTGGTGCATTTAGTTCGAAATGCGGTCGACCATGGTATTGAATTGCCAGATGTGCGCGAACGTGCGGGTAAACCGCGCGCCGGGCGCGTGGTGTTAGCCGCCGAGCAAGAAGGTGATCATATCTTACTGACCATCACCGACGATGGCGGTGGGATGGATGCTGAATTTTTACGCCGGAAAGCGGTGGAAAAAGGCTTGCTCGATGAAGACGCCGCCGCGCGTTTAGATACGAAGGAATGTTACAACCTTATTTTCGCGCCGGGCTTTTCAACCAAGAGCGAGATTTCCGATATCTCAGGCCGTGGTGTCGGCATGGATGTGGTGAAAACCCGCATCGTGCAATTAAATGGTACGGTCGATGTAGATTCAACGAAGGGATCAGGCTCCCGCATTGCCATTAAAGTGCCGCTTACGTTGGCTATTATGCCGACTTTGATGGTGGCGCTGGGCCGACAAATATTCGCATTGCCACTGGTTAATGTGGTTGAAATTTTCAGTCTCGATCTCACCCGCACTAACGTTATTGATGGGCAGCTTGTCATCATGTTGCGCGATAAACCGTTGCCGCTTTATTTTCTTAAAGACTGGCTGGTTAGACATGGCATCTCGCAAGATCGGCCAAAGAAAGGACACGTGGTCATCGTTGCGGTCGGTAGCCAACGTGTAGGATTCGTGGTGGAGTATTTGATTGGACAGGAAGAAGTCGTGATCAAGCCGCTGGGTGTTATGTTACAGGGTACACGTGGTATGGCGGGGGCGACAATTACGGGGGACGGTCGAATTGCACTCATTTTGGATGTGCCCGGGTTGATTAAAGGCTACGCAGGTCGCCGGTAAGGAGTGCACCACGGGTGGCCGTACGGGTCCTAATTGTTGACGACTCAACATTTTTTCAACGCCAAATTCAAAAAATGTTGGCGGTCGATCAAATGTTTGAAGTCGTCGGCACGGCAATTAACGGCCAAGAGGCAGTGGAGAAAGCTGAAAAGCTGCGCCCGGATGTGATCACAATGGATGTTGAAATGCCAGTAATGGATGGAATTACGGCAACACGAAAAATCATGGCATCGCATCCTGTGCCTATTCTGATGTTTTCCTCATTGACGGTGGCGGGTGCCAAAGCCACGCTAAACGCCCTAGACGCGGGTGCGATCGATTTTATTCCAAAACGTTTTGAAGAAATTGCGCGTAATTTAGACGAAGCGGGACGCGTATTACGTGACCGTTTGCGCGAAATTGCCAAGCCAGGCATGAATAAAAAAAGTGCCGCCATGGATTCCGCCAAATCGGGTGGTGCTACGGGTGTGCAAGCGGCTCGTACGGGCGCGGCTACGGGCACAGTTGTACGTGGGGCATCGTCTACACGCAGAAAATTTCATGTGGTTGCCATTGGAACCTCGACCGGCGGCCCCATCGCTCTGCAAAATGTATTGTCCAAAATTCCTGAAAACTTTTCACTTCCAATTTTGTTAATTCAGCATATGCCGGGTACATTCACGCCCGCGTTCGCTGAGCGTCTTAATCAAGTATCAGCGATAAAAGTTAAAGAAGCGGCTAATGGCGATGTGTTGTTTCCGGGCGTGGCGTATTTGGCGCCGGGTGGCAAACAGATGTCCGTACAATTACGTGGCGAAATAGCATTTCTCAAAATTGAAGAATCGGATCCTTCTTTGTTGTACCGGCCTTGTATTGACCTAACATTTAACTCTTTGGCCGAGTGTTTTCACGGACATGTATTAACGGTGATATTAACCGGAATGGGTGCTGACGGTCGCGAAGGCGCGCGTGAATTAAAGAAGAAAGGCTCTGTCATTTGGGCGCAAGACGAGGCGACTTGTGTTGTATTTGGGATGCCAGCGGCCGTGATTGAGGCGGGTTTGGCGGATCGAGTCATTGCTTTAGGGGATGTCGGTAACGCCATCGTAGCCGCTGTGTGAAGAATTTAGACGTACTCACTATCCTCGGCGTCGCAGTCGCGATTGCAGCGGTCATGCTGGGGCAGGTCTGGGAGGGCGGTCATCCGGCTTCCCTGGTTAACTTGCCTGCCTTACTCATCGTTCTAGGCGGGTCCATTGGCGCGATGATGGTGCAGGCACCTATCAACGTATTTCGACGCGCGTTAACAATGTTGAAGTGGGCGATTTTTCCACCCGATTTATATCCGGAAAAGGCGATAGCGAAATTTGTGGCGTGGGGCAATGTAGCGCGTCGGGAAGGTTTGTTAGGATTGGAAAGTTCTTTGCGCGGAGAAAAGGATGCATTCGTGCTCAAAGGATTGCAAATGCTGGTGGATGGGAAGGATCCTTCCACCATTCGTTCGATCCTTGAAGTGGATATCGATGTAAAAGAACGCTTTGACTTAGCGTCAGCCAAGATATTTGAGTCGATGGGAGGATATACGCCTACCATCGGTATTTTGGGCGCAGTGATAGGTTTAATACAGGTTATGGAGAGTTTGTCGGAGCCGGAAAAATTGGGCCATGGCATCGCGACGGCGTTTGTCGCCACCATTTACGGTGTGGGCCTTGCCAATTTATTGTTGTTGCCGCTGGCGAACAAGCTTAAGGCGCATGTGATGCGTAATCGAAACCACCAGGAAATGCTGTTAGAAGGTCTTATCAGCGTCGCCGAAGGTGAAAATCCAAAGAATATTGAGGGTCGCCTCAAGGGTTATCTTCAATAGGATGCATTATGGCCAAACGATCACGGCCGCAAGAGGAACCTGAAAATCTTGATCGTTGGTTGGTGTCGTATGCCGACTTTATTACGTTGTTGTTTGCTTTTTTTGTCATCCTTTACGCACTTTCGTCGGTAAATGAAGGCAAATATCGGGTTCTTTCCGATTCCTTGGAGGTGGCCTTCAAAGCAGCGCCGCGCTCCCCTGAGCCGATTCAAGTGGGAACGTTGACCCGCGCTAAAAATGATAGTGCAATTGACATGGTCGCACAAAAACCAGACATTGCTCCGCCGCCGCTTAACCCCGTCAATGGTAGTGAAGATAGCGTCAATTTAAAGCAAATGGCCAATCAGATTGAGCAGGCCTTAGCGCCACTCATAGACAAGGAAATGGTAAATATTCGACGTACGGATAACTGGTTGGAAGTGGAAATTAATACGGCGGTCCTTTTTCATAGCGGTTCGGCCGATCTCTCGTCGGAGTTAATGCCTGCCCTGATGCGTGTTGCCGCGATTCTTAAACCGTTTCCAAATCCCATCAATGTCGAAGGCTTTACTGACAATATTCCAATCGGCAATGTCGTATATCCGTCGAATTGGGTCCTTTCCGCCGCCCGTGCAGCCAATGTTGTCCAACTTCTTAGCCAAAACGGCATTGACCCCAGCCGCTTGTCGGCCATCGGTTACGGCGAATTTAGGCCGCTTGCCGACAATTCGACGCCGGAGGGTCGGAGCAAAAATAGGCGAATTGTCATGGCCGTGCTCGCGCGCGATTACAGTATGCGGGTCCAACGCGGCACCGTAGCGCCTGCCGACGTAGTGCGCAAAGAGATTTTTCCCACACCCGCTTTGTGAGGTGCCGTGGCATTTCCTATGCATCCTGCTTTCTACGTTATGTTTTTTCGATAGGAAAAAACGTGTGAGAGTTTGGTCGGTGGCGAATCAGAAAGGCGGGGTAGGGAAAACCACGACCTCAATTAATTTGGCGGGTTTATTGGCAGACGCAGGTCGCTCGACCTTGCTGATTGATCTTGATCCCCACGGTTCTTCGACCGCTTATTTTGGCTATGATCCGGATGCAGTCACACGCAGTGTTTATCAGCTTTTTCAGGCTAATGCGCCGCATCCCGCCACCTTAATACGCGATACGGTGATTCCGAAATTAAAACTTTTACCGGCGTCGAGCGCGCTCGCCACGCTTGATCGACAGCTAGGTGCCCAAGAGGGCAAGGGTCTTGCTATTCGCCATGCATTGGATAAGTTGGAAGACAGTTTTAGTTATGTTTT
>JANOTC010000450.1:0-2083 GCA_031416175.1 Gammaproteobacteria bacterium | reverse complement strand
AAAATGAGAAACCGCGAAGTCAGCCAGATCCGAACGCGTTGGATGCGTATGTCTATGTCGGCGAACACGCGCGTCGCGGCAATCCGGCGCCGCATATCGCACGTGCGATTGCCACCTATGAGCATCTTGCGCAATTACCGCAACGCGAACAATTTGTGAGTATGTTTGGCATTGACGCCTACGCTTAGCGTAGCCGATCAGAATGCGCGCCCGAGGGTGAAGTAGACTTGACGGTCGCCGCCTTTATCCCATCCATTGGCTATGCCCACACGCAGATCTAGACGCACGTGATAGAAAAAATCCATTTCTGCATTGAGCTCCACGCCAGCGGCACGGCGCATGTTTTGAGGGCGTAAACCGTCCTGCCAAACGACGGCGCCTTCGGCAAACAAGGTGCCTGAATATTGGCTGAGCGCGATAGGTGGCACCATCCATCCGCGTTCAATGCGACCGAGCGGAAAGCGCCATTCAGCGCTGCCCATGCCCATGCGACGTCCTCGCATACTCGTTAGACCTTCTGGATACCCGCGCAACCCATAATAACGTTTATTAAATACCGATTGATATTCAGGCACACCCAGCTCCGAAAAATCGAGCGAACCCGCCTCTGCGCCACCGATATGAAAAGGGCGCGGCTTGCCAACACCTAATCCACCCACCGCCCGCAACGCCAACACATGCTCGTCATTTAGTGCGAAATATTGTCGGAGATCGAGTTTAAGCATTTTTCCGTGGTAGTCGCTATGCAGATAGCCGCTGAGTTCGGCGGCCGCAATCGCGTAATGGCCGTTGCTAGGGCTAATCGAACGGACGTAGTTACTACGCGTGTCATGGGTAATCGCCCCCGCAATCATGCCGTCTAAGGTGCTTTCCTGAAGACCTACGGTCTTCACATGAAAATGATCGCTCTCGCGGTCCTGAATCACCGCCGCGCGAATCGTCCAACGGTTTTTGTAACGTAACCAAGGGATCATGAGTTCGGCATGTACACTGTCAGACAGGCGTAAACGTTCGACGTTACCTGCATCATCAAGGGTGGTTAGACTATAGCGAAATGCCCGAAGAGTCGCGGTCGGAAGCCAACGATCATACGCATAACTAATGGAGCCAACGCCGTGATCGAATTTGCTGTCCCAGGCGAAATCTAGGAAATATCTGTGCCACTGCAAGGCGTCGGAACCGGAGGTGAATGCGCCCCACTCACGACGACCATCACCGATGACAAGATGCGGACTCCACCACTGCGGTGCCAGGCCGCGCCACGGCGAGTAATCTTCAATATCCACTTCGGTCAATTCGGGTAACGCTTCCGCCACAAAGGCAGACGGGCCAGGCCGAACATGAGGCCGCTCGATTTTCTCAGCGTCGGCCAATTTCATTTGGTAGAGGTCAAACCCCTGCGCGCCGTAGCCCAGGTATAACAAATCGGTATCGCCCAGTAGCGCGGGAGAAAACGCGCCCGTAATCACATTGGTGAGAATCTTAACGGAGCGATCGGCGCGATCTACCGAATTGATGTTATAAATGCCACGATGGTCGCTCGCGTACACTACGCGCTCGCCGTCCGGTGAATATTGTGGCTGGCCATCAATGGCGACGTCTTCGGTCAAGTTTCGCCATTTCCGTGTCGTGGTGTCGATTTCTTTAATATTCCAGCCTTCACTGGCCGTCCACACGGCGGCGGCAATATGTTTTCCGTCAGGTGACCAATCAATTTGTCCTATTACATCGCCCGGTGCGGCTTGCCACAGCGTTTCTGCGGGTTGACCGGCGGCGTCCAGCGTCATGAGGGTTTCCGTACCGAGGCTGTATTTAACCGCCGCGATTCGGTTGCCGTTAGGATGCCAGGTGACATAGCGATAGCGACCCGCCTCGGTTAATCGTTTTATGTCACCGGTGGCTGGATCTAAATGATAAAGATCATAGAGCGGGTTCGTGTTACGCGTTATTTCGATTTGAGCGAGGATAATACCGGCTTGCGGATGAACGTCAAAACGTGTTTGCGGATGAACATAGGCAACGACGTCGAATTCAGTCTGACCGGGGCGCCGTCGCATAATGGCAGGCTCGCCCTGGCCATCCT
>JANOTC010000449.1:0-3049 GCA_031416175.1 Gammaproteobacteria bacterium | reverse complement strand
GTGACTGCCGACACCGGTTATGAACGCAACATTGATGGCCATATAAAAAGCTTACGCGCCAAATTGCGTTTGGCCGCACCCGCTGCCGAGCCCATTCAGACCCATCGCGGTTTTGGCTATAGCTATAACCCGGCGAACGCCTGATGTCTTTAGGCGTACGGATATTCTTGGTCTACGTCCTTTTTGTCGCCCTGAGTGGATACTTCGTGTTACGCACGGTCATGGATGAAATTCGGCCAGGCGTGCGGCAGTCGACAGAGGAAACCTTGGTTGATACGGCCAATCTACTCGCGGAAGTCATTCGTGAAGATGTAAAGGCTGGGACATTAAACTCAAAGGGCTTTCCGGAAATCTTGCGTGCCTACCGTCAACGCAAACCGGACGCGACTATTTGGGGCATCAAAAAGAGCGGGATAGCCAACCGCATTTATGTCACGGATGGCGCAGGAAAACTGTTATTGGATACAGCGGGCGATCCAGCGGGACAAGATTATTCGCGCTGGAATGATGTCTATCGGACGCTACGCGGCGAATACGGCGCCCGATCTACGACTGAACAATTTGCGGACGGCCCCACCAGCGTGATGTATGTCGCCGCGCCCATTATTGACGACGGCCTCATTATCGGCGTCGTGTCTGTGTCCAAACCCGAAGTTAGCTTACAACCCTATATTGAGCGCTCGCAATGGCGCTTGATCTCATTGGGAATTGGCCTAATTTTCTTCGGCCTGATCGTCGGCGCTGCGTTGTCGTGGTGGTTAAGCTCGGCCCTGCGGCGCCTCACTGAATATGCACAGACAGTGAGCGAAGGGCACCGAGCACAGCTTCCTTCTTATCAGGGTGGCGAACTCGCCCAGCTCGCTGCGGCCATCGAACATATGCGCGTACAACTCGAAGGCAAGGCCTATGTCGAACGCTATGTACAAACGTTGACACATGAATTGAAGAGTCCACTCGCAGCCATTCGCGGCGCGGCCGAGTTACTGCATGACAACTTACCGGACGCGCAAAGACAACGATTTGTCACCAACATAGACAACGAAAGCTTGCGCCTACAACAGTTGATTGAGCGCTTGCTCAATCTGGCTATGGTCGAGCAGCGTAAAGGGCTAGAAGAACACGTTGTCATTCCTCTACGCACGCTGATGCAACATCTCCTATACGCACAGGAAGGACGAACGCTGGCGGCAGAACTGACACTTAAAAATGAGATAGATGACACAGCCAGCATTTCTGGCGAGCGATTTCTGGTTCAACAAGCGCTGTCTAATCTTCTGGAAAATGCGCTCGACTTTACACCGCGCAGTGGCCTTATTCGCGTAACCAGCAAGCGGATCGGGACGAATATTCAGGTGTCGATCTTTAACGAGGGTCCTGCCATCCCCGACTACGCACTGCCGCGCCTTACAGAGCGGTTTTATTCGCTTCCACGTCCCGCCACAGGCCGAAAAAGCACCGGCTTAGGATTGAATTTTGTCAACGAAGTCGCTGAATTGCATGGGGGTTCGCTGAGTGTCAAAAATATAGACAACGGAGTCGAGTCAATAGTCACTTTCCCAGCCACCTGATCGGGCGCCTCCACACAATCTCCATCAATTCTCCACATTTTTCACATCGTGATCGCACACGCCGACGTCACACTCTCCTGGAACCCAAAACAAGGAGACTTATGTGAAATCGCCTCTCGCTACGAAACTCGGCACCATCGCCTTATTGACTGTCCTTCTACTCATACCCTTATATATGATTAAGGGCATCATCCTGGAACGCCAAGCCTTGCGCGAAAATGTTGTAAGAGACATAGCCCGCAGCTCCAGCTCTAACCAACATCTAACAGGCCCAGTGTTCGTCATACCCTACAAGAAAAAAGTCAGAGCTTGGAAAGTACGTGCTGACAGCTCGCGCTACCGCGATGAGTTTGAAGTCGCCGGAAATCTCTATTTTTTGCCAGAGACATTTGCACTCGACGGAAAAATGCAAACCGAGGTACGTGCCAGAGGCATCTACGAAGCGCGTCTCTATCAC
Organism: Gammaproteobacteria bacterium; assembly: GCA_031416175.1. GTDB lineage: Bacteria > Pseudomonadota > Gammaproteobacteria > S012-40 > S012-40 > JANOTC01. The sequence goes on along the minus strand of JANOTC010000449.1, from coordinate 1,024 downwards.
GCCAACAACCAAATCACTGGTCGATTCGACATACCTCGACAATATGGCGTGACCGACGATTTGGCCGATTATCAATTCGAAAAGCCGTTTTTAGCGGTCGGCATTAGTGACATTCGCGGCATCGGCAACGCACTCAAAATCACCGTGAATGGCGACACACATAAATTCAAAGCGGGCAGCCAAGTGGATAAACTGGGTAACGGCGTACATGTCTCACTACCGTCTATTGATCCACTACAGCACGCCACGTTTGAGTTTGCCTTCAATCTCATGCTGCATGACACGAGTCAATTCGATATCACGCCGATAGGCCGAGAGAGTCAAATCAAGCTGAGCGCAGACTGGCCACATCCTAGTTTCGTCGGCGAATTTTTACCGGCGGAACACAAGATCACCAACGAGGGTTTCGACGCACGCTGGCAGACATCACTATTTTCCACGAATATGGACGAAGTAATGCAAGCCTGCCTGACAGGCGCCAAATGCGAACAATTTAACGCAAGGCATTTTGGTGTGAGCCTGGTGAATCCGGTCGACCAATACCTAAAAAGTGAGCGCGCCATTAAATATGCACTGCTTTTCTTAGTGCTGACCTTTGCTGGATTCTTTATCTTTGAAGTTTTGAAACGCCTAGCCGTCCATCCTGTTCAATACGGTTTAGTCGGCATGGCGCTGGCCGTCTTTTATCTCATGCTCTTGTCACTTTCTGAGCACATTGGCTTTGGAGTGGCTTACGCACTGTCTTCAGCGGGGTGCGTGTTACTGATCGGATTTTATGTTAGTCACGTATTGAAAAGCATGTCACGCGGGCTCAGTTTCTCAGCCGGACTCGCCGCACTCTACGCGTTATTGTATGGATTACTGAGCGCGGAAGACTACGCACTTCTAATGGGATCATTGCTCGTTTTCGGCGTGCTTGGTGTGGTCATGATCGCGACACGAAAACTCGACTGGTACGGCGTTGGTAAACCTGAGAGTCTCGGCCAATAGTAAGACGTTGCGGTGCGTCGGTAAAAACCGACGC
>JANOTC010000448.1:0-13154 GCA_031416175.1 Gammaproteobacteria bacterium | reverse complement strand
CGAAGACTTGCGACTCGCCGCGAGTGCGCTCATGACCCGCATGGGCGAGGAGGCGATGTTTCGAGACGTCACCAGCGATGCGCAATTGAAAGGCCTACAAGTTCGCCTCAACATAAATCGCGACAAAGCCAATTTACTGGGTGTACAGATAGGTGACATTCGAAGCGCACTCTACAGCGCTTTCGGCGAACGCCAGGTTTCCACGATATATACGTCCAGCGACAGCTTCCCGGTCATCATGCAAGTCACCGATGAAGATCGCGTCGACGAAAATGCCTTCAGCAAAATTCACGTGCGCGCGAAAACGGGCGTATTGGTACCTTTGTCCAGCGTCGCCACGTTCGAGCGTGAAGTCGGGCCGGTTGCGGTCAACCACGCGGGCCAACTTGCCGCGCTAACCATCTCATTCAACCTCGCCCCCGGCGCCGCATTAGGTGAAGCGTCAGACCGCATCGAACAGTTTAAACAAGAGACGAAAATGTCCCCCAGTATTCTAACAAGCTATGGCGGCGACGCGGCCGCGTTTCAATCGTCGCAGACTAGCCAAGTTGTGCTCATCGTCGCTGCACTGTTAGTTATCTACGTTTTGCTCGGCGTGCTTTACGAAAGCTATATTCATCCACTAACAATACTGTCAGGACTGCCGTCAGCCGCCGTCGGCGCCTTGGCCATGCTCTGGCTATTAGACATGGAACTGTCGATTATCGCCATGATCGGCATCTTGATGCTAATCGGTATTGTGAAGAAAAACGCCATCATGATGATTGACTTCGCCATTGATGCCCAACGCAATCGCGGCATGACAGCGCACGAAGCGATTCGAACGGCGTGTTTACTGCGGTTTCGACCGATTATGATGACCACATCGGCGGCGCTCATGGGCGCCTTGCCTATCGCGTTGGGTTACGGTGCGGGTGCTGAATTACGCCAACCATTGGGGATTACGGTGGTTGGGGGTTTGTTGTTCTCGCAGGTAATTACGCTTTTCATCACCCCCGTGATTTACCTATACCTTGATCGCTTTTCCGGAAGTGGCCCCCTTACCCTAGAAAATACAAGCTCGCCACATCGCGACCCCTAAATATTAGGCAGCACATACTTAACCGGCAGCTCCAAGGGTAGGGAGTCGGGAAGCCGCCAACCTTTAGCTAATTGCAAGCGTTGCACTTTGCGCAGGGATTCAACTGCATGTCCATCAAGCACGGAATTGCCGGAACTTCGGGTGATCCTGATATTCGTTATTCTGCCGTCTTTTTCGACCGTCAAAGCTAATACTACCAACCCTTGCCAGCCATGTTGACGCGCTAACAAGGGATAGGGCTGAAACGCTTTATCCAAATCCGCCACCAAGCGTGTACGCACTTGATCGGCGTTAGGCATTGTCGTTTTAACCATGGTCAAGCCGTTCGCGTTGGCGGCGAGTTCCCGATCTAACTCTGCTTGATCCCGATCATACTCGGCGAGCGCCGCTTCCAATTCTCGATTCTGCGCGTTTGTCTCCGACGCTACCGTCGACCGACCGCCGCTGGAAGTTCGAATCATAGTACGTGATTCATCCGTGGTTTCGGCCGTTCCGGGCGTAGACGTCGATTGCTTTTCTGCAAAATCCTCAGCCGGTTCGGTGGGCTGTGCAACATCATGGTTCGCCACGGGCGCGATCTTGCCGACGGGTCCAACCGGCAAAGAGGCAAACGTCACAACAAAGGACGCCTTCGCCGCGTCAGACACAGACTCCCGAAGAGGTGCATTCCAAGTTGCCATTACAAGGGTGTGCAGCACCATAGAAACGACAATCCATAAACCGAAAAATCGCGTACCCACAATCCCCACCGCTTTCTTTTTAGAGTGTATCCCGACCACCACGTGCATAGAAACGCACACGTGCATGAACACGACTCAATCTTGCGCCCGTTAGTCTTGAGGCAGCGTTAAGCATTCAAGCAAACGTGCCGCGAAACTCAGGCGCGGACCCATAACATTTGGGTTCAACAGCGCCTAAGGCAACATCTTCATCTGATTCTGCGCATAGGTCATCACGTCAGCCGCATCATGATTGCGCAGGCGCTTCTGCATATAAGTCAATTCCCAAACGCCCGGCATACGGTTCGCGGCGGGACCATACGTGCCTGGCATTCCAAAGCGCACCCGGTGAAAAAACTGATAAGGCGCATCCCACGCGAGATGGTAAATATCCATGGCGGCGAGCTTGCTGCCGGGTGGAAGCATTTTCCCGTCCGCGCCATGACAGGCGATACAACTGCTGGCCTTTCCAGCTAGCGTTACCGCACCATTACCCCCTTTGTAAATGAACGCCCCGCTGCTTGAATTACCAATCGCACGGGACAAGCTGGACGAGACATATTCGTCGAGGTTCTCAACACCGTTCATCGCAAAACTTGCTAGGCTCCAAAGGTCCGCATCGTTAATAAACGGTCCGAATTCGTGAACAAGCGCTTGTTGATGCGAATTGCCTAAAGGCAAAACTGTCATGCGTCCATTTTTCAAGAAATCGAAAACATAACCGGCGTCCCATTCGCGCACCCGTTTGAGCTCGCGTAAATTGTTGCCCCCGTTCGGCGTGCCAAGGAAGTTGAAACCATGGCAACTGGCGCAACGCCAGCTCTCATTGCCGACTAACGCTGGCGCATTCGGCACTAAAAGCAGAGGATTACTCGTTGTTGGGGCGGCACTGTTAGCCTCTAACATCCAATTATCATACAAGCGCCCGCCGTGAGCCGAATTTCGATCAACGCCGTTTTGCACAAAGGTAATTAGATCAATAGCCGCCTGAGGATCAAGCTTGCTATATTCAACCAGGCCATACATCTTCAGTTCGTTTGGTTTGGATAAAAGATCACTTAAACCAAAGCGAATTTTGTGCAGGGATTCGAGAGACTTACTCTGACTAATCTCACGCAAAAAAGTCCCAGGTTTACCACTCAATGGTCGCGTTCGGCCATCATTGCCGTGACATCGATCGCAGCCACTTTGCCCTTCTTGGTACGAATTAAACAACCGCCAACCATTTACTTGATCCGCTTTCTTAGCAATTCCGGTAGTGATGTCCATCAAATCACCCGGCGCCGATTTTAGACCGGCCTCGCGTTTGGTTGTCAATACAAAGCGGGTTAACGCATAAAGATCGTTTTCCGACAAAACATCGCCAAAACGGTGATCATTCGCATTCGTCACTTGCCCCGAACTCAGGAAATCGTAAACTTCAGCCGGACTCACACGCGGCGCAACATGGCCAGCCGTCGATATAAACCCTTTAACACCGGTAAAAAGCGGATTCTTCGTCAAGTCCGTATTCGCAAGCGCACCCTCTACCCCGGCATAATCCCAACCATGGCAATTGACACATTGAAATGTTGTAGCGCCTTTGGTCGGATTAGTGCTAGGCCACAACGGATGAATGGCGTCCACGCCTGGGCTAACGAGCGTAGGTAACTGGTCGCTAGCCTTCCACCAACTGTCATAGAGGCGACCTCCCTTGCCTATGTCCCAAGCAATATAGCTTCCGCGCGACGAAGGATCTTGGTATTTCCGATAATCAAAGCCACTAACACTTGGAATAAGCCCATTTTGCACAAAGGCGAGCACGTCCAATGCCGCTTGTTGTGGGTCAGGATTCGACGTGGGCACGTCTTGCAGGCCAAGCATGGGTGTGCCAGAGTTACCGAAACGAACTTTGTGTAACACCTTCCACGGATCATTCTGTGCTTCAGTGTCGACGTAACTGTTAGGCAGCGTCGTTAAATCCCCATCGACGAAGTCTCGTCCACGACCGTCCGCCTTATGGCAGGCCGCCTCGCCGCAACCGCCTTCCGTTTTTGGCCGGATATACAAGGTTTTGCCCATGTCTTCCATGCCGCCCACCGTCAACCCGTTAAAGTCAATAAGGTTGTTCGGAGCCTTGCCAGTGGTCATTTCTTGCTGCATGGTGACTACAAAGAGTGTCAAATTGTAAATGTCGGCGTCGCTGAGAACAGCGCCAAAATCGTGCGGCAAATTGGCCGCCGTTGTTCCGATTTTAATGAAATCAAAAATAGCGACCTTATCTTGTAAAGTCGGTAAGCCCGTCGTTGGCCCCGTCACAATGCCAGTGATGCCCGTAAAAAACGTATTTTCTGTTCGCCCGTAAAATCCTTGTGCGCCTGCATAGTCATAACCATGACACGATTTGCAGCGCCAGGTCGCTTCCCCTGTTACCACGTTGCCAGTTTGTAACCAAATCGGGTGAGTTGATGTGGGCTTCGTTGGGGCAGGGGAGAGGTCGCTCGCTGACCACCATGTGTCGTAAAGGCGTCCGCCAATCGCGATATTCGCCTTGGTGTAGAGTGCGTCGTCAAACGTGCTGGATGCAGCGCGGGCTTTTAGCGTATTCGCTGTCGAGAGTTTTATTGTTCCATTCTCGGCTGGACCGTTTGTGCAGCCAAGCAATGAAAGAGTCATTGCCAACGCAATGGCTACACGAATTACTCGCCCCATTATGCCCACGCCCCATTCCCCAGTTTATAGCGGGTACCAAGTTATGTCCGCTGTTCTTTGAACTAAGCGTAGTCCAGAGTGGAAAAATCTTCCACTACGCTTTACCGCTAGACGTTGAGAGGCAAGCGCAAATTAAGGCATGAATAATAAATAAAAATCAGAATGGAACGATATAGACGGCAGGCCTTCCTGACTTCTTCACTTACCATAAGGCGCGCTTTGCCCGTGGGCATACCGGTTATATCGCATTGAGAACGTGGATAGACGTGGATAAAGGTCACTTACCATGCTTCCAATAATGATCGCCGTGCTCGGCGGTTTAGGTATGTTCTTCGTGGGTATTAATATACTCAGCGAAAATATTAAGCAGCTGGGCAATACGCAAGCGCCGAAAATCATCAAGGCCTTCGCAAAAAATGACGTTTCAGCGGCATTGGGTGGCTTATTTGCGGGCGTCGTCACCAGCAGCGGAAAAGCCGTCACATTCACGCTCGTTGCCCTAGCCGAACTGGGTTCACTCAATTTGCGGCAGAGTTTGCCAATCATTATGGGCGGTAGTATTGGCTCAGCGTTTATCGTGCTCTGGGCGTCTTTCGATTTCCAAACCGTTGTATTTATTCTGCTCGCGTGCGCAGGTTTTTATTACCAGTTTGTCGATCTCAAGAAAAACCCTAGAAACAAAGCAATAGCGGGCATTTTGCTCGGATTTGGCCTGTTATTCCTCGGCTTAGAGGCCATGAAAACAGGCGCTGAACCTATGAAGACCTTACCCTGGTTTGAGGCTTACATCCACGGCACCCAGGGCCATTGGTTCATGGCGCTGATTATTGGTACCGTTCTCGCGCTACTCACCCAATCAGGATCAAGTGTTGCCATTATCGCGATTTCACTCGTAACGGCAGGTATGTTAGGTGTTGACGAAGCGATCATGTTGGTTTTCGGCACCAACGTAGGTTCCGGCATCAGTACCGCCATGCTGGGTTTAGGCATGAAAGGCTTGGCTCGGAAATTGGTCTATTTTCACGGCTTGTTTAAGTGTGTTGGCATACTAGTCATGGTTCCACTCATACTTATTGAAGTGTATTGGAATGTACCGCTACTCAAGGCCTTTGTTGCCAGTTTGACGCCGCATATAGACACACAAATATCGATTCTCTACTTGCTATACGAAATCGTCACAGGCATTGCCGTAGCGGGCTTTCTAGGCGTGATTGCGAAGAACTTAGACAGGCTAACCCCATCGGGTGAAGTGTCCGCTGAAGAGTTGCCAACGGTCGCGGCGTCTGCCTCTGCAAGGGCATCCAGCGCGGTAAAAGCCTTCATTCCACCGACGGGTATTCGCATTGCGGTGGCCCATCCTGACAATGACGCGTCACCGGAAATCATGCGTACCTTAGAAAATAACGGCGTGAAAGTGGTGGCGTTTGGCCCTATTTCTGGCGACTGGCGCAAAGCGATTGCCGAGAAGAAGTTTGATGTCTTGTTGGTGAACGTGGGCGAGGACGCCGACGAAGAAGTAGCGCAACTTGAGCCGTTATTTGAAAGATCACGCATCCCTATATTTTTCAATGATCAATCGTCGATGCGTGGACGTTCGGCAGGAGAACTTGATTTATTTGGTTCGAAGTTGGCCCAGAAGTTAGTGGCGCTGGTACGCCCACTAGGCTCAGAAAGAGAAAAGAGATTAGCGACGCGTTAGTAGCCTTTATTCGCCAGTTAATAAATTGGCGGGAAGGTCGATGTATGAATAATGGATTATAACGTCCTGCTGTTATTTGGACCCATCAATTACGATGATCAAGAAACCTTGCCTTGGTGCCGCCTGCCTGCGGTTGTCGCTCGCCATAGTGATGGGCGTGCTCGCCAGTCCCCAGATTTCTAGGGCTGCGTCTCCTGCTGTGCCTCAAGATCCGTTTGAGCGTGCGCGTCAGGCACTGAGTAAACCTCGCCCTCCGGCGCCAGTTGTGCTGCCAAATCAGGAAGCACCGACACCGGCGGCACCTCAAGAAAGAAGCAATGCGCCATCGCCATTCTCAGCGCCGCCCCAACCGACTTTCGCATCGCCCGCGCCAACAGCGCCGCCACCTGCTAAGGCAGAGGGTAAGGCAGAAGGGCCACCCGTACGGATTACGGGCAGAATCCAAGCCGATTTTCGACAGCATAAATACACCACGTATACAGCGGATACGTCCACGGACAGAACCTCCGGCCTATTCGACCTGCGCCGCGTCGGCGTCGATTTTCGTGGAACGGTTTTACCGGCAAGGTATAAAATCAGTTTAGAACTCGCGAATAAGGTTGAACTCAAAGAAGCTTTTATAGATCTCCCTGTGCCCAATGTGGACGGCAGACTACGCCTAGGGCAGTTTACGTATCCATTTCCTGCCGAGAATATTAACTCCAACCTTTTTTATGAGTTTCTTGAAGCTGCAACCATCTCTGATAGTTTGTCCGGCAGCAAAGACCGTGGTGCTGCATTTCTAGACAAGAAATTCGAAGACCGATTGATTTACATGATTGCTATTGTCAATGGTACCGGCGCCGTTAAGCCTGATCGCAATGAAAACATGGACTATGTTATCCAAGCGCAAGCGTCCCCCTTTCGCTCAGCCGATGGTTCAATGAAGCTTTGGTTGGTGGGCGCCTTTGCGACCGGAAAACGCAACTCCACTGAACAAGAAAAAGTTGAATTTGGACCCGAAAGCCGCAGCAGCTTGGTTTACTTCACGACAAAGTTACCCAAAGAATCCACTTACACCCGCCAGCGTCAAGCGCTGGAAGCGAAGTTTTCATTCAATCGAGCGGTGATTGGCGGCGAGTTCTTACAATCCACCTATACAGTGGATAAACCGGCCAAAATCACAGGTTGGTACGGTTATCTAAGCTATATGTTGACGGACGACGTGCGCACGATTGAAGACGGCTTTTTTGAGCGTCAGTCGGTAAGTCACCCGGTCACTGAATCTGGCCAGTGGGGTGCCTGGGAATTAGTCGCGCGCTACAGCACGTTTAACATCGATAAAGCCTTTTTTACCGATACCAAATTGGCGGGCGACGGCAAAGCCCTCTCCATCGAAAAGTTCGCGACGCGAGGAGTCGGTATAAGTGTCGGCGTTAACTGGTACTTGACCAAGCAAACCCGTATCATGTTTGACTGGATTCAAAGCAGCGCATTCGTCTTTGATGACGGTTCGATGACAACTTCCGAGACCTTCCTCGCCAAAGAAACGGCACTTTTAATGCGGACTCAAATCGAGTTCTAGTGCCTTTCCTTTTTTGCGTTTCCCGTGTCAGGCCGTTACGTCTAACAAAGTTCCGATTGTTCCATCGGCAATTTTGGCCGCTTTGGCAGACGCCTGCACTTGATTGCGGTCGGCCACCAAATTAACCAGCGGTTTCGTTAAATCTTCATCGTGATCTTGATCGGTTGTGGCTTTAAAGATGTCCATAGCGTCTTGTGCGACGCGATTCATGCCCGTGTTGATTCCACCTATTGCTGATCGCACTGCAGAAATTTCGCTCATTCTGGCTCGCCTTGTCTTTAAAACACCTATATTTACTAGCGGCGATGCGCGATTGTTTCCACATTATAAATTCGTCGAAATGCGGGGCTGTTCACGTTTTTCATAGTTGGAGACCTCGGTGCGCTTCTTGCTAACTAATTTCCTTAGTAGGAATGGAGTTCTAAAGCTTTCAGGGACCCGTCCGATATACCTGAGACATGATTGTGTCACCCTAACGAAAGATTGTGAGGAGCCGCGACGTCATGCCTATAAGTCCTGCTCAACTGGCTGAAGGCGTATCAAAGCTTATTTCATTGCCTGACATTTGCTTTCGAGTCAATGAAATGGTCGATGATCCGCGTTATTCTGCCGTTGATATTGGTAACGTTATTGCCAATGATCCAGCTATTACCGCGCAGTTATTGCGCATTGCCAATAGCGCTTATTATGGATTTCCGTCGCGCGTTGATACCTTGTCGCGCGCCATCGCGATTATCGGAACTCAAGAATTACGTGACCTGGTCTTAACCACGTCGATCATTAATTCATTCCACAAAGTGAAACCTGAGGTGATAGATTTCGGCGAATTCTGGCGCCATAGCTTGGCGACGGCGCTTTCAGCGCGTGCCATGGTCAAGCGCATGCGTGCTCGCGTTCTGCATGGGGAGCGGCTGTTTACAGCAGGGTTACTACATGACATTGGCCATCTCGTCATGGCTGTGCGCATACCCGAGTTACTGCGCGTGATGCGAACGCGCGCGGAAGCTGCCGAAGAACCGATGGATGAGGCCGAACGTCTCGTGTTTGATTTAGATCACGCGGAAGTCGGCGCTGCGCTCATGCAACACTGGCGCTTGCCGAATTCACTTCAATTAATTGCTAAGTTTCATCATCATCCGGAAAAGGCGGGTGACCAAGCGCGCGAAGCGGCGATCATCAATATTGCAAATAACATAGCCTTTCAAGCGGGTTTTCGCGGAATAGATACCGAAATGGACTCACTTGTGGCACCTGAGTCATGGGGCGTCGCCGGTGTTGCGCCGGAATCGGTGGTGTCCATCGCTCAAGAACTTCCCGCCCTCTACGACGCGGCAGCGACCGTGTTCTTGCCAAATAAGCGCGTTGCCTCGCGTTAAGCGCGTGGCGTTTTTTTCGAGTTCGTGATTAAATCTCGTCCTACAGGCGACATTATGTGGGGATGTGTCTGTCGCGTCCGCAAATGCACGCCTTTTGGGTTAACTAAATAAACTGATGCTCCTTCCAATTAAGGGATTTCCAATGAAACGAACTTTAGTCATCGCGCTCGCCGCGCTATTGCCTGCGGCAGTATGGGCCGTAGAGCCGCCCATTAAAAGCGACAAAGACAAATGGAGTTACGCTTTGGGTGCGCAAATGGGGCAGGATCTCAAAACACGCGGTGTCGACGTTAGCCCGGATATGTTCGCCCGCGCTATGCGCGATATGATGGCAGGCAGCCCGCCTGCTTTAAGCGAAGACGACATGAAAAAAGCGTTCGACGGATTGAATAAGGAAATGAATTCTAAGCGCCAAATGGTCGGCGAAAAAAATATCAAAGATGGCGCGGAGTTCTTGAAGCAGAACAAGAGCAAACCGGGCATCGTTGAGCTGCCAAGCGGAATTCAATACAAGATTCTGAAGAAAGCGGATGGCAAGAAACCGACGGCTGAAAGCAGTGTCGTGGCGCACTATCGTGGCACGCTAATCAATGGCACCGAATTTGACAGCTCGATTAAGCGCAATAGCCCTGCAACATTCCCGCTGCGCGGCGTAATCAAAGGCTGGCAGGAAGTGTTGCCAATGATGCCGGTAGGTTCGAAGTGGCAGGTCTTTATACCCGCCGCGTTGGGTTATGCAGATCGCGGCGCACCGCCGACCATCGGACCTAACGAAACACTGATATTTGAAATTGAATTGCTCGAAATTAAGGCCGCAACGCCGTAATTATTGAAGTAGTATATCTAGGAAAGTCCGGCAGATCGAACAGGGTCTGCCGGATTTTTTTTTGGTCTATTTTACTGTAACTGCAATCTTGTCCGTCGCGGTGCCAAATATGGCGCCTAAACCATCCATCAATTGCCACTGCAAAGGATAAATGCCGGGTCGGCTCGGGGTAATTATCTTAAACGTAAACGACTTTATTTCGCCCGGCTCCACAGACTCGTTGGCACGCAAGTCCACCTGGTCGATGGCCCACACAATATTTTGCAGCGGTGTTTGACTCACCAGGCGCACTTTGTTAGCGGACCAAGTGACGCTGCCATTGTTCTTAAACGTAACGGTAATTGGATACACCGAGCCGCGATCTAACACGGTAAAGTACTCGCCGGCTTTTTTCATTCCGGGCACCGTTTGGCTTATGAATTCCGCTGCATTAGCGGAAACTGCGTCACTCACCGCTATCTTCATTTTTGGGGTGGGTTCGCCGAACGGGCTGCCGTTGTTGCGCAGTTGCCATTGCATGTTGTAACTGCCGCCTTTACGCGGCGCGCGCACCACGGCTTTAAATGTGCCAACCTCGTCCACTCGAATCGCCGCGTCTTTTTCGAGTGTGCTTTTAACGCTGCCCCAACTTTGCCGGTCAGGTGAATCCACTAAAAAAAGTTGTAGGCTGTCGCTTTGCGACCACGCGCCCGAACTTACGTTTTTATACTGGACGAGTATGGTGTATTCCTTGCCGCCTTCCATTTCGGTAGGTAACATTTGAGATATAAATTTGACGCGACCCGTTTGTGCACTTTTAATGGCCGCAGACGCGTCACTCGGGTCTGCCGCCAAAGCAGAAGTTGACAGCGCGATAGCCAGTCCCGTGGCTAGCCAAACCGGCGATTTGCGTAGGTGAGTAAAGGGGGGCATATCAATCAATCTCCGAAATACGATCACTTGCCCTGCATTCTATCTGGGAAACCTTAGGGGCACACTAAGACTGCGTGCTATTTGCCCAGCAGTTTATTGCGCATTGTCGAGAATAGGCCAGGATTGGGCGCGTTATGCACTTCGCACAAAAGGGCAGTGATATTGTCGCGGCCACCGTTGGCGTTGGCCTCGTCCACCAGATTGCGCGTCCGCTTTTCCACGGAATCTCTGGACGAAACGATCTCCAGAATGCGCGTGTCCGAAACCATATCGGTTAAGCCGTCGGTACAGAGTAAAAAACAATCTCCGTCTTTGGCTTTGCCGGTGATAATGTCGGCTTCGATGTCCTCAATATGGCCAACCGCGCGGTAAATCGCGTTGCGCAACCAGTGTGTTTCGGCCTCTTCTTCAGTGACCAAGCCCAGGTCAATTTGTTCCTGAATATAAGAGTGATCCTTGGTCAGCAGCGTGATTTTGCCATCTTGGATCAAATAGGTGCGGCTATCGCCGACATGGCCGATGTAATAGTCACCTTCGAAAAAGGTGAGAATTTCCCCGGTACAGCCCATGCCTTGGGTTTCGGGATTCTGTTTCGCGTGGTCGCGAATGTGTTGGTTGGCGTTAATAAAACAACGGGCGATGAGGGGGCCGTAATCGCGGTTCCAGCCGGAATACGCACTAAACTCATTCGTGCAACTTTGCACGAAAATCTGGCTGGCGACTTCGCCAGCGGCGGCGCCACCGACACCGTCTGCAACAATGAATAGGTTTAGGTCTTCACGTGCCGAGAAGGTGTCTTCATTGTTTTTTCGTTGTCGCCCAACATCTGTAAGGCCAGAAGCCTGAATTTCCATGCATGCAACTCGTTGGTTCGGTATTAGATGCTTTAATTACGACGGCGAGGTAGCCACTCTCGGATCGTTTAGGCGATATCCCTGCTCATTCATCACTAATACGCTAGAAAAATCGTGCCAGTCTCCCAGCACAATTCGCTCAGCAGGCACGTTGCCGAGGGTCAGTTGATGCACTTTCGGTCGGTGTGTGTGTCCATGAATCAACCGCTGCACACCGTGTTCGCTCATATAATGGGCTACTGTTGCTAAATTGGCATCCATTATTTCATTGCTCTTTTTTCCTCCTGCTTCTTGGCTCGCCGCACGCGCGTCTTTGCCGAGTTGAATACGTTCCAGAATGGAAAGCGACAGGAAATATTTCTGCCAGGCCGGGTCGCGAACTTGGAGGCGAAATTTCAGGTAGTCAGTATCATCCGTACACAGCAAATCGCCGTGCATGAGTAGCGTTCGTGTGCCATACAATTCGACCACACAGGGGTCGTCCAGTATTGTCATGCCGCTGGTTTCCACAAAGGCCGATCCAATGAGGAAATCGCGATTGCCGCGCATGAAATAGACCGGCGTGCCGCTATCGCTAATGCGACGAAACCCGTCTAATACGGCACGATGATCTGCGGTCATCGCGTCGTCGCCTAACCAAATTTCAAACAAATCACCTAAAACGTAGAGTGCGTCCGCACCTTTGACCTGAGTTCGCAACACTTCGCCCAAATGCCCAAGCACCTGGGCGGAGTGTTGACTCAGATGGAGATCAGAAATAAATACCGTTGACATGAGTATCAGTCGTGGAGGTCTAGCCCCCTACGACGGTCGCACGTTGGATAACGATTGGCTTGGCCGGTACGTCGCTGCCAAACGGCCCGCCCGCGCCGGTTGGGACAGCACGCATCTTGTCGATGACGTCCATACCTTCCACCACTTTGCCAAACACAGCGTAACCCCAACCATCTGGCGTGGAAGAACGGTAGTTAAGAAAATCGTTGTCCACTACGTTAACAAAGAACTGTGCGGTGGCTGACATAGGGTCATTGGTGCGGGCCATGGCGATGCTGCCTTTGACGTTTTTCAAACCGTTGTTGGCTTCGTTAGCAATAGGCGCGCGGGTCGCTTTTTGCTGATACTTCTCGGTAAAACCGCCGCCCTGAATCATGAAGCTGGAGATGACGCGGTGAAAAACAGTGCCATCGTAAAAGCCTGCTTTGGTGTATTCCAAGAAGTTGGCCACCGACTTCGGCGCTTTTGCGGGGGCCAGCTCAATCACCACATCCCCCATCGAGGTCTGCAATTTAACCCGTGGATTATCTTCTGCTTTAGCCATCAAGGGGCCGGCAGCAAGAACAATGGTAGCAATCATGGAAATTAGTCGAGCGCGCATGCTTAATCCTTTCATATGTGTCCTGAAGCGTTCGAATGAAATAATATACGCTTTTGC
>JANOTC010000447.1:0-1793 GCA_031416175.1 Gammaproteobacteria bacterium | reverse complement strand
CAACGCCACTCAATACCGCTATGCGACCGTGGACGGTATCCAGTTGTTTTACCGCGAAGCGGGCGATCCCACCGCCCCCACCATCGTTTTGCTGCACGGCTTTCCGTCGTCCTCGCACATGTACCGCGATCTCATCCCGTTATTGGCCAGCAAATTTCACGTGATCGCACCAGACTTGCCCGGGTACGGTTATTCCGATATGCCATCGATGGATACCTATGACTACACCTTCGATCATCTCGCCACCTCGGTGCAGGGACTGCTGGATCAGCTCGGGCTCAAAAATTATGTGTTGTATATGCATGATTACGGTGGTCCGGTGGGCATGCGCATCGCCACGGCGCAACCGAAGCGCATAAAGGGACTGATTGTTCAGAATTCCAACGCCTATATCGAGGGCATCAGCGAACTGTTGGGCGGAGTGTTTATTCCGCTATGGGAGGAACAGAACGCGACGACCATTGCCGCCGCTCGCAATTTCCTCACGGCAGATACGACGAAGTTTCAATATACCGAGGGCGCGCGCAGTCCGGCCACACTTAATCCGGATGCCTGGACTCACGACCAAGCGCGACTCGATCGTCCTGGCAATGACGCGATTCAACTGAAACTTTTCGTGGACTACCAAACCAACGTTGCGCTGTACGACACCTGGCATGCCTATTTCCGCGAGTATCAACCCAAGACGCTGGTGGTATGGGGCAAGGGCGATCCGCTGTTTACCGTAGCGGGCGCCGAAGCGTACAAGCGCGACCTAAAACACATTAAAGTGCGCTACTACAATGGCGGGCATTTCGTGCTAGAGGAGTATGCCGCAGACATCGCGGCTCAGATCAAACGCGCATTCGCCAAGTAGCGCTGCCCACCCTTTTTCTCGACCATCAAAGGCAATCCGGGTGACCGCCTCACCGCGGTCGCCCTAACTTAACTATTCGAGTGCGCAGAGGTGAAGCATGAGAGCCATGACGTCGTGAAGTACGACGGTTACTGTTACTTCAGGCGTGCCAACGTGCGCATGGAGTGGCTCGAACCCACCGACCGAACCGAGTCGGATCGCGCCTGTCCCCACGGCGTGCGTTTCTACAACGTGGTGATCGACGACGTGCGTCACGAGCGGGTGGCCTGGTCGTACGAGGCGCCACGCGCAGCGCTGCATCACATCGCAGACCGAATGGGTTTCTGGGAAAATGTCGAGGTCCGCTGAGACGCGGCAAGACTTTTACTTCTTGCCACCCTTCTTCATAAATTTAGTTAACCGCACACGCTTACGGATTTGGCGGCCGGTGAGGGAATTTTTTTTGCCTTTGAACGGATTTTCGCCGGTTTTGAATTCGATTCTGACCGGAGTGCCGACTAAGCGCAGAGCTTTGCGGTAGGCATTGCTTAAGTAGCGTTTGTAAGAACCGGGGACTTCTGCAGTTTGATTGCCGTGAATGATGATGAGTGGGGGGCGCTGACCGCCTTGGTGGGCGTAGCGAAGTTTGATGCGCCGACCGCCGACCAGTGGGGGCTGACTTTGTGCTATCGCTTTTTGTAGGATGCGGGTGAGTTCGGGAGTGTGGAGTTTACGCGTGGTCGAATCATAGGCTGCGTGTATAGCGGGAAAAAGATCGCCTACCGCGCTACCGTGCAATGCGGAGATAAAAAATATTTCAGCGAAATCTAGAAAATGCAGCTTACGTCCAAGTTCTTCTTTGACGCGGCCACGCTGTTCGGGAATCATGTCATCCCACTTGTTGATCGAAATCACCAGCGCTTTGCCACCTTCCAAAACAAAACCGGCAAGGCGAATA
>JANOTC010000446.1:0-3162 GCA_031416175.1 Gammaproteobacteria bacterium | reverse complement strand
TTAAAAAAACATGAGGGCAAGGAAGCGCATGAATACCTCTAAAAAAAATTTCGAGCGATTAATTACAGCGATTACAGCGGGCCTATTTATGCTGACACCGGCATTGAGTATGGCCGCACCCGGTGAGTGCGCAGACTGGATTGCTAAAGTCGTCTCCGCCGAAGGCCGCGTAGAAACCCGCGCTGCATCTGATATCAATCCAGACACGGCGTGGCAGTCCGTGACTCTAAACCAAACGCTGTGCCCGGGAAGTGCCGTGCGCACTCAAGCCCACAGCCGGGCGGCCTTGCTCTTGCGTAATCACACGGTACTGCGTTTAAACCAAACCACTACTCTCACCCTCCCGGCGGCGCAGCCTGATAAATCTTTCTGGCTGGAATTACTCGACGGTGCCATTAATGTGATTACCCGCACGCCGCAAAAATTCCAGGTCGACACACCGTTTGTGAATGCCGCAGTGGATGGCACCGAATTTTTTGTCAAGATTGCGCGCCCCCCTCTCCCAGAGGGAGAGGGGATAAATAGTGGCCAGACGACGGTGGCGGTCTTTGAAGGCCGCGTTATCGCCGAAAATCCCACTGGGCGCGTGGTGTTGCGCAGCGGTGAAGCCGCGACCGCCGGGGCGGGCCAAGCGCCTGTCACCAGCATCCTCATTAATCCGCGCGATGCCGTGCAGTGGGCGTTGCATTATCCGCCGATCGTGAGTTACCGCGTCGGTGATTTCGAAGGCGGTGATACGGATTCCTGGCAAGCACGGGTACGTAAATCCCTTGAATACGCGCAAGGAGGTGATCTGCAAAACGCGCTTGCCAGTATTATCGATACTCCTCAAGGCACGCCCGAAAATCCACTGACGGCCGCCTTTTTTGGCTACCGCGCGTCGCTCTTGCTCAACGTCGGTCGTGTCAATGAAGCTAATGCCGATATCAAAACGGCGCTGGGCCTCGCCCCCAACGATGGCATCGCACTGGCCCTGCAATCTGTTATCGCCGTGGTGCAAAACCAACATGAAACTGCGCTAACGTTGGCACAACAGGCCGTCACCCATGCACCGCAAAAGGCCGCGGCGTGGATGGCGCTGTCTTATTCCCATCAAGCCACAAACAATCTGCCAGAAGCGCTCACTGCCGTGCAGCGCGGCACCCATAGCGAACCTGACAATGCGCTGATGTGGGCGCGCATTGCCGAACTGCACCTGATGACCGGCAATCTTGATGGTGCGCTTGCCGCTGCCAGCAAGGCTGCCGCGCTCAACCCTAATCTGGCACGCACTCAAAGCGTATTGGGCTTTGTTTACCTCACTCAAATCAAAACCAAAAACGCCCGGCAGGCCTTCGAATACGCCATTGCACTCGACCAGGCCGATCCGTTGCCGCGTCTTGGCCTTGGATTAGCAAAAATCCGTGACGGCGACTTGGCTGCCGGACGCGAAGACATCGAAATCGCCACCGCGTTGGATCCCAACAACGCGCTGGTACGCAGTTACATGGGTAAAGCCTACTACGAAGAAAAGCGCGACCCTCTCGCCGCCAGCCAATTCGACATCGCCAAAACCCTCGACCCCAAGGATCCTACGCCGTGGTTTTATGATGCGATACTAAAACAAAGCACCAACCGCCCGGTGGAAGCGCTGCAGGATTTGCAGAAGTCCATAGAACTGAATGACAACCGGGCGGTGTATCGCTCGCGGCTATTGCTGGATCAGGATCAGGCAGCGCGCAGTGCCAGTCAGGCACGCATCTACAGTGACCTGGGATTTCAACAACTGGCGCTGCGTACCGCTTGGCGATCTCTCGACAGCGACCCCGCGAATTACTCCGCTCATCGCTTTCTCGCGGACAACTACGCTGCCCAGGCGGGTCAAGAGATCGCGCGCGTAAGTGAATTGTTACAAGCGCAATTACTGCAACCCGCCAATAGCCTGCCGATTCAGCCGCAACTCGCGGAGAGCACACTGGAGGGTGGCCCTGCCAGGGTCAGCTTCAATGAATTCAACCCACTGTTCACTGGCAACGGCACGCGCGTACTGATCAACGGAATAGCCGGCAGTAATGCTACTCGGGGCGGTGATGTGGTGGTGTCCGGCCTGCACGGCCGCTATTCCTATAGCATCGGCCAATACCTACACGAAACCGACGGTTTCCGCGCCAACAACGACCTCAAGGACAACATCTATAATCTCTATGTGCAGGCCGCCGTCACTCCCACATTGAATATACAAGGCGAACTGCGCCAACGCGAGACCCATAGCGGCGATATCAATCTCAACTTTGATCCCCTTGATTTTTCCACCATCTACCGCCGTAAGGTGGAACAAGGCACTATGCGTCTCGGTGGGCACTATGCGCCGACAGCGAATAGCAATGTCCTGCTGTCGCTGATTAAGAGCGAGCGCGACGGATTGACTAAGCGTGCCCTCATCAAGTCCGACCTCACAGACAGGATAAACGACAATGCCTTGCAAAGCGAGGCTCGGTACTTTTGGCGTATGGAATCGTTCAATTTGACGACCGGGGTTGGTATGTACAAGATCGAGGAAAACACCCAAAAAACGAACGACTACACGAAATCGTCGGGCGTTGTTTGCCCGCCAACTTCGAAGTGCTTGTCGAATCTACCGCAATCTAGCCTTAAAGATCGCAATGCCTATATCTACGCCAATGCGATTTATCCCAAACATGTGATCTGGACTGTCGGCCTTGGGCATGACGCATTCAAACGGAATGACGTTGATATCAATGTGACCAATCCCAAATTTGGCGTGCAATGGATGCTACGTCCAGGAGTTCATCTGCGTGCTGCTTATTTCAAGACCCTCAAGCGCACAGTTATCGTCGAACAAACGATAGAGCCCACACAGATAGCCGGTTTCAATCAATTTTTCGATGACTTCAATGGCACCAAGGCCACGCGTTACGGGCTAGGGTTGGATGTTGCCTTCTCCCCTACTGTGCAGGGCGGCATGGAGGTTTCCCGCCGCAACATGGATGTTCCGACATTCTCTTCCCCAAAGTTTAAGGATCGCCGTCACAATTTGTCGCGCGCCTATTTGTACTGGACGCCTTCTACTGCGTGGGCCGCCAGCGTTACGTTTCAAACAGACAGCCGTAAGCAAGATCGCACCGATATCACTGAACTAAACACCACCGAGGTTCCATTATC
>JANOTC010000445.1:0-1875 GCA_031416175.1 Gammaproteobacteria bacterium | reverse complement strand
GATTTTACTCATGGTGCCGCCATTAGTTCTTCCCGGTGGGCTGAAAAATAGTCGAGTGCCTTACGCACCGCTTTCACAATCGCACGTGGCGTGACGGTGCACCCGCGACATAGTCGAACGCGCCGCCATCTTTTTTCACTTTCCATTGTAGCGCTGGCGGCTCGCCGAGTCGCTTGTTTTCAAATTGGCGAATCCAGTCGGAGCGCTCACTCTCAATGTAATCGCCCAGGCCCGGCGTTTCTTTATGGTGGGTGACGCGAACACCGATCAGCCGGGCGTCGGCGCCAATGGCCACTAGCAGGTCGATAGCGCGGAACACACCGACGATGAACCTTTAACTTTTAGGCCGTTCCTATCCTAATTGGGGCTACGCCCCCAAAACAACGTTAACCGGAGCTCTCAGTCCCTCCCGATTGAATAATGCTTGAAACTTGGGCATCTGCTTGATTCGGTCAGCGTAGAGCTTCACCTTGTCGTAGGGAATGCCAAAGTTCTTCGCCATTCTTTGGGCATCCGCTTCCAGCAAACGCAACGTTAGCGAATTGGAGACCGCAGCGAACAGGGATTGGTCGAAGTCCTTGATCTCCTGCGAGGCCAGAATCAGAGAGAGGCCAAATTTGCGGCATTCCTTGGCCATGGTGGGAATGAGCTTGAGCTTGGCTGCCCTGTGCGCTTCATCGAAAACGATGGCATGGGTCAGGTGCAGGAGAGGACCGCGTTTGAATATACCGTGCTTATCCGGTTGTCTCCCAAGACCACTACCGGTAGTATGTTGAAAACTCGCGCCAACCGAGGGCGATAATCTTAATCGACGTACTGTAGAGTAGACCGATTTCTCCCAACACAGAATATCCATCCCCGCCACGAAATCTTTTCGGGTACGCCTTGCCGCACGCGGCTACTACGTGTTCGCAATTGGGTTTCGCGTCTGCATTAATTGTCATCAAGCCCCTCGCAGAACCGTGCGAGCGCTATTTACGCACACGGCTCCTCATCAAGCTCCATTTCACAGAGTGTGTTAGTACATGTTAGAACAAGCTGACCTTTATTCTCGGAACCGGGAGCGGGTATCGCTCCAACAACCGATTGAATTTCTCCCAGTTGTAACTCCCCGTTTTCCCGCGCCGATTGAGCCATTTATAGAGGATGCGTTTCACTTCGTAGTAATAAGCGCCGATCTTTCTGGCATTGTCGGTTACGCCGTAGTATCCATAGTGGCCTTGCAGTTTGGCAGCAGTTTTCAACATGATTTCAGGCGTGGTGAGCGTTCGATTGCTCTTGAGCCATTCCTTGTAGACCCTCAGCTTGGCGGCAAAGCGTTTACTGATGGTTTTACGTTTCATGCGAAATCGACTGCCATCGCGCGTGCGTGAGCAGTAGTGGGTGAATCCGAGAAAATCGAAGCTTTCCGCTTTCTCTCCGCGATCCATGGCCTTCTTGACTGCAAACGGGCCAAACTCGATCATTTTGGGGATCGAAGGGGCGACCTCTAGTCCGAACTGGTTGAGCCGCGCTTCTACTTCTGTGCGGTACCGTGTCGCAGCCACTTCCAATTTGAAGCACGCAACAAAGTCGTCCGCATAGCGTATTAACCGCGCCGTGCCAGCGCAGGTTTTGGCAAACTTCCGGGTGAACCATAAATCGAGCGTGTAGTGAAGATAGAGGTTAGCCAATAAGGGCGAAATTACGCCCCCTTGCGGGGTGCCGTTCTCGCTGGCGCGAAAGACTCCATCTTCTTGGATACCGGCCTCGCCTAGAGGCGCCTACTTTTGGTGAGGAAGCGCTTGATGTAGCGCAGAACGCGTGTGTCGGCGATGCGGTGCGCCAGAAACGTCATCAATTGGTCTTGATTCACATTGTCGAAGAAGCCTTTTA
>JANOTC010000444.1:0-3030 GCA_031416175.1 Gammaproteobacteria bacterium | reverse complement strand
GTTCGATCACATAGGAAGTCATCATTTTTGTTAGGCTGGCGGGTTCAATGCGCATGTCGCCATTGACTTCGGCCAAGGTGGCGCCCGTTTGATAGTCCTGCAATATGAAGGCTTTCGCTTCAATAGCGGGTGGTGCGGGGGGCGTATAGGCGTGTGCTGCGCCGATACTAATGAAGAGTAGCGTTGCTAAACCTGCTACCTGGGAAGAGAAGTTACGCAATGGAAATAGGATCGATTTTTTACATTGTCGATTCATAACTAAGAACATATATACCAACCTGTGTTCTGTTTAACTACTAAATGAAATTGAGGCAACGGTGAGACCTATTCAGTCACTATCATGGATTCCGTTAAGCCCATACGTAGCAAATGTTGGGCGACGTCATGCGCCGCTGCGCGACTAGGAAAAGGTCCGACATGAACGCGAAAAATAGTCTTGTTGCGCCGGACAGTTTCACGGGTGCGAATGTCGCCCTCAATGTCTTCTGTCTCAAGACGACTGACTAACCGTGCAGCGTTGTCTTGGTCAGTAAACGCGCCGGCTTGTACGTACACGCTATTCGTCGCCTTGCTGGCAATGGGCCCGGCAATGAGTTTAACTTCAACGCGTGCGGTGCCAGCGTTGACCACGCCGAGTCGACTGGCGGCGGCATAAGAAAGATCAATGACCAGGCCATCGTGAAAGGGGCCGCGATCATTCACGCGCACGATGGCCATACGTCCGTTTTCTAGATTGGTGACCTGCACGTAGCTCGGTAAGGGCAAGGTCTTGTGCGCCGCCGTCATCGCGTACATATCGTAGGGTTCACGGGTTGAGGTGAGGCCGCCATGAAATTTGGTGCCATACCAGGACGCCATTCCCGTTTCAACGAAGTCATCGGACTGTTCAATGGACATAACCCGATAACGTTTGCCGAAAACGGAATAGTGCGTTGGATTGCCATAGGTGCTCAGCGGTTCATTGCGTGGCGTGGCTTCACGCACGATTTGTTTGTCGAGCACAACGCTGGCAGGCGCGCCGTCCTTGACCATGGGCACGCTGCTGCAGGCTGATAAGGCAGCTAAAGCAGCAAAAGCCGCGTGAGGCGTAAAGCTCGCAATTTTGCGTTTCACAACGGTTCGAATCCCTAGCGCGACAGAAAAGCGGCGCATTATAGCCGCAGCGGTGCTAAGCACCAAGCTTTCAGTCATCCCATGTCCAGTCGATCTTGCTTCGACGGTTGAATTCGGCGCATATGGCTTCGCCCAGTTGATAGACAGCCATTGCGTAAAGCTGGCTTTGATTATAGCGGGTAATAGCATAAAAATTTGTTAACCCCAGCCAATATTCGGTGCCGCTTTGATTCTCAAAGGCAAGCACAGCCGCCTTCTCGCTGTTGTCTTGTCGACCGCTGTCAACGACACCTAACGTGCGCAGTTCTGCTAGGCTTACTTGCGGCTTAATCCCTTTACCCAATAGCATTGGAACATTGTCACCACTGACCGTGACAGGTAACGCGACGCTGCCGTTTTCTATCCAGCCAAAGCGGCTCAAATAGTTGGCAATACTGCCAATCGCATCGTCGGTATTGCCGAATAAATCGCGTTTGCCGTCGCCGCTAAAATCTATCGCATAGGAGCGGTAGCTGCTAGGCATGAACTGCGGCTTGCCCATTGCGCCTGCATAAGAACCCTTCAAACTCAGTGGGTCGAAACCCTCGTCCCTACATAGGAGCAGAAACTGGACCAGTTCTTTGCGGAAAAAGGCGGATCGACGCGGGAATTCCAAAGCAAGCGTTGTTAAGGAATCGATTATTCTAAAATTGCCGGTGACACGACCAAAACGTGTTTCAACGGCCAAGATTCCGGCAATAACGGAGGCAGGTACGCCAAAGGCTTTTTGTGCGCGGTCAAGGGTGGTCTTGTTTTCCTGCCAAAAATCCGCGCCTTGATCAATGCGTTTAGGTTGAATCAGCATCGTCTTATAGCGGTGCCAAGGCATCGCTTCGGCGGGCTTGTTAATTCGCTCCATGACGTCAGGGAGTATTTTGGACTCGGCGAAAATGCGTCGTAGTTCGGTTTTGTCGAAGCCCTGTTCTTTGCTTAGCTCGGCGATTAGGGCTTGAATTTCTGGTCGGGCGAGCACGCCTTTCTCTTGATCAGACGTTGTCGGACCCTCAGTCTCGGCAAAGGCCATTGGGGTTGTTGCGCATACAACGGCAAGAAACAGCGAGCGCCAAACGCCGCGCAGAGTTGTTAACACGTTAGCGAAAAAGAGGGTTGTCAGCATTTTGTCCACAATACTTCTCATCATCCCGAGGGGAGCAGTTTTCGATGCGTCTGAATCGACATCAAAATGCCAAAACCGATCATTAGCGTGACCATCGCGGTGCCGCCATAACTCACCATCGGGAGGGGAACACCCACCACAGGCAACAGCCCGCTGACCATGCCCATGTTAACGACGACATAGACCATAAAGGTCAAAATCAAACTGCCCGCGACCAGTCGCGAAAATGTGTCCTGCGCCAAATGCGCGATACGTAAGCCGCGCATAACGATGAAAAGATAAATGGCAGTCAGGAAAATCACGCCGATGAGTCCGAATTCTTCCGAGAAAACGGCGAAGATGAAGTCGGTGGAGCGTTCAGGAATATACTCTAACTGAGATTGTGTGCCATTGAGCCAGCCCTTACCGTAGAGACCGCCCGAGCCAATCGCAATTTTAGATTGGGTAATGTGGTAGCCGGTGCCTAAAGGATCGCTCTCTGGATCGAGAAAGGTAAGAACGCGTTGCTTTTGATAGCCGTGTAATAAATAGATCCACACAACGGGCGTGGCACCGCCTATCAAGGTGCCGATGCCGATGATCAGTTTCCAGCTCAGGCCCGTTAAAAATAGGACGAAAACGCCGGCGGACGCTACCAGCAAGGAGGTGCCGAGGTCGGGTTGTTTAGCGATGAGAAGAACAGGAACGATAATTATTCCTGTCGCTATAATCAGGCGGAAAAAAGTAGGCGGCAAGGCTTTGGCAGACAAATACCAGGCAAC
>JANOTC010000443.1:0-1665 GCA_031416175.1 Gammaproteobacteria bacterium | reverse complement strand
GTTCCCGCAAAGGGCTAACGAAGAAATTTAATCCGTTGCTTCATTGATTCCCGCCGCTTAAAGCCTTGAACGCTTCCAGATCGCGCCGCAGGCCGAGCCATTCCGTCGTCTCACAGTTTTGACGCTTAGAGGCTGTTCGACCTACAGATGGCTGGTCGGTGATCCTGCTACTGGCACGCTCAAAGTTCTGGGCAGCCCCGGAAATGCCAGCATTCCTGCACCCATCAAAATTCCCGCGTCGGTGTGGAATGTGAACCAGCCGCCGCCCCCTCCTGGAATCGCTCCCGCGCAACCGCCGGTGGTGGTGGCCGTGGTGCAAGCACCACCCGCGCCACCGACACCTCCCGGCGGAGTTGGGCGGTGGGGTGAGGCAATTTGGATGAAAATACATAAATCCGAATTTGCGCATGTCGTTGCGCTTGACGATCTCGTTTTGGGCGGCGAAGCCGTCGCGAATTCGGACATTGATCCACCTGAAGTGGAATGGAAACTTTTACAGTCGCCGCCACTTGGAAAATCAGGCGCGGGCGAGATGAGTGAAAATGGCGGTGACGTGCCCGTGGGCGAGGGGAGCGAAGCGGTGAGTCGGCGTTATGAATACTTCAAGTACACGGGGCAGTACGATACCGACCCGGAGAACTTGGGTGAAGCGTCTTGCGACGATCCCGTCGGCTTGGAGCAGCAGCTTCCACAATCGGCGGTGTGCGGCACGCCGGATGAAAACGGTGTTGCGGGTGTAGGAGATTTTATCGGCGCACAAAATGGTGCAGTGAACCTTCTCGCGGCGTGTGCGAACGATGTTAGTCATCCTATTTCGGCTGCACGATCTGGTTATTCATTTAACTTCACCACCCAATTATTTTCGCAAAAAATTACGCTGACTAACGCCAGTAACGCGCCTATCTATGGGCCGATGTCGCTCGCACTTTATTATACGGGTAATAACGTGAAGTTGTCGTCACCGGCGGGGTATACGAGCTGCTTAGCGCCATTGGGGAGTGTTTTTGCAAGCACGGCCATAAATACCAGTATTGACAGTCTTGCGCTCGGCCAAAGCACGGTCATCGTCGCGCGTTTTTATAATCCGGACCGCGCGGGGATAACCTATACGCCGCGTGTACTGGCAACATCCGGTTTGAGATAAGGAGAGACATCATGCGTATTAATCGACTCATTGCCGCGTGTTTGTTGCCGTTGGCATTGGCCAATGTCGGCACGGCTAACGCTAACGTAATTTACAGCGTAAATCTGAACACAACACAACTGGCCGGTGCGCCGGGAGAAATCGCATTGGCGTTTCAGCTTAATGATGGCGGGGGCATAGGCGACAGTAACAATGTTGTTATGTTGAGTAATTTTACGTTCGGTGGCGGCAGTGCTTCTTCTTGCCCGTTAAATTGTTTGCCTATTGGCGACGCAAGTGGCGACGCTAACACCGCAATTACGCTGGTAGATACGTATTTCTTCAATTCAATTGCTCATCGTTTTACGCCAGGCAGTAACCTGTCATTTTTGTTGGAAATGTCAACGTATTTGGACGTTAGCGGAACGCCTGATCTTTTTGGGTTCAGCATTCTAAAAGCTCAAGTTTCGGAGTTCAAAATTGGAAAAACCAACCACTATTTGAACTCCGCCTCTATAGTAAAAGTATCAAGCTGAAGCGAC
>JANOTC010000442.1:0-2407 GCA_031416175.1 Gammaproteobacteria bacterium | reverse complement strand
GACGGACTAGACGGTCTGGCCATTATGCCGACCGTATTGGTCGCCGGTGCGTTGGCAATATTTGCTTATGCAGCGGGCCATAGCAAATTCGCTGAATATTTGGGTATTCCGTATGTGGCGGGTGTGGGTGAAATTACCGTTTTTTGCTGCGCTATCGCTGGAGCGGGCCTCGGTTTTCTCTGGTTTAACGCCTATCCGGCACAAGTATTCATGGGTGACGTTGGCGCGTTGGCGCTTGGCGCGGCGCTGGGTGTGGTGGCGGTCATGGTTCGTCAAGAATTGGTGTTATTTGTTATGGGCGGCGTCTTTGTCATGGAGACGGTGTCGGTCATTCTGCAAGTGGCGTCGTTCAAGCTCACCGGAAAGCGAATTTTTCGGATGGCGCCGATTCATCATCATTTCGAATTGAAAGGCTGGCCGGAGCCGCGCATCATCGTCCGTTTTTGGATTATTACGGTGTTATTGGTGTTAGTGGGCTTGGCCACCTTAAAACTTAGATGAAAACAACGTCGGCCCGACATCCCAAAATTGTCGTCGTGGGTCTTGGACCCACGGGGGTTTCCTGCGTGCGCCACTTGATCAAGCATAACATCACGCCGGTCGTCGTCGACACGCGCGCGGCACCGCCTGGCTTATCGGCCTTCTGCAACGAGTTTCCAAAAATTGAATTGCATTTAGGCAAGTTGCCCGCTGCCTTGCTGCAAAGTGCCGATCAAATTCTGCTCAGCCCAGGCGTTGCGTTAAAAACGGCAGAAATAGCAGCGGCGCAAGAAAGTGGCGTCGAGGTGATTGGCGATATCGAATTATTCGCCCGTGTGGCCAAAGCGCCAGTGGTCGCGATCACGGGCTCTAATGGCAAGAGCACCGTTACCACCTTGGTCGCGGAAATGGCAAAACACGCCGGACTTAATACGGCGGTGGGTGGCAACCTTGGAACGCCTGCCTTGGATTTACTTGGCGTGCCTGAGCCAGATATTTATGTTCTTGAGTTGTCCAGTTTTCAATTGGAAACAACATCAAGCTTGGTTCCAGCCGCCGCGACCGTTCTCAATATCAGCCCGGATCACATGGACCGTTATGCGACGGTTGCGGAATACGCTAGCGCTAAGCAACGAATTTTTATCAATGGCACAGTAGAAGTTGTTAATGAAGACGACCCGCTGGTGATGGCGATGGTGTCCAGAAAATCGCCTGTCGTTAGTTTTAGTTTGAATGAGCCATCCAATAAGGGTTTTGGTGTCAAAACCGTAACGGGGCAGCGCTGGTTGGCGCGTGGCGACGAATTATTGTTAGCCGTATCTGAACTTCGGATAGCCGGTGACCACAATGTTGCCAATGCGCTCGCGGCCTTGGCCTTGGGGTCCGCTGTGAACTTGCCGATGTCAGCGATGCTTGCCGTGTTACGCGAATTTTCTGGGCTGCCGCATCGCACGCAATTAGTCGCGGAAAAAAATGGCATTCGCTTTTACAACGATTCAAAAGGCACCAACGTTGGCGCGACCTTGGCGGCTATCGCCGGATTACCGGGCCCACTCGTGTTAATTGTAGGTGGCGAAGGCAAGGATCAAGACTTCGCTCCATTGCGTGACGCGTTGGCAAAGAAAGTCAGCGCCGTCGTGTTAATTGGCCGCGATGCGTTGCTGATTGAAAATGCATTGGCGGGTGTTGTTCCGGTAACGCACGCACAAACCATGGCGCTTGCCGTGCAAGCAGCCGCAAACATTGCGCAGCCTGGCACGCGTGTATTGTTGTCCCCGGCCTGCGCCAGTTTCGACATGTTTCAAAATTATGCGCATCGCGGTGATGTATTCGCTGCCGCCGTACGTGACTGGGTGACGCACGGTGGCTAACGCAACGATCATGCGTGACGCTGCCGTTAAATTTCGGCGCGATCCATTGCCCTACGATCCTTGGTTGGTGGGAACCTGTATCGTGATCATAGCGCTAGGTTTGGTGATGGTAACGTCCGCTTCAATTACCATCGCAGAACAAAAACATCATCAGCCGTTCTATTTCTTGGGTCGCCAGTTGGTGTACTTGTTCCTAGGTTTGGCCGCCGGTGCTGTTGTAGCAAACCTCCCGTTGCGAGTGTGGGAAAAGCTTGGCCCTGCACTGTTAGGAATCAGTCTCATCTTGTTGCTTGTCGTGTTGACCCCTCTTGGGAAGGGTGTCAATGGCGGTTCACGTTGGTTGGATTTTGGCATTGTTAAGGTGCAAGTATCAGAAGCGGTAAAACTATTTTTTGTTATATATTTGGCGGGACACCTTACAAAGCATGCTAAGGCGGTTCGCGCATCATTTCGGGGACTGCTGGCGCCAATGTTAGCGCTTTCATTGGTCGCCGTTCTACTATTGTGCGAGCCGGATTATGGGACAACGGTTGTTATTTCCGTCATCGCCTTAGGTA
>JANOTC010000441.1:0-5083 GCA_031416175.1 Gammaproteobacteria bacterium | reverse complement strand
CCGACGTGCCGGGCTTTTGATCAGCAAATGGCTGCGTATGTATCGTTTTGGATGGCATAGTGTTACCTGAAAAGGGCAGCGACAACAGGATGACGAAAGCGTTAACGATACATGATCGGGACGGGTTTCGTCCACGTGACTGCCGTTATGCTAACGGCCCTTGAATAATTTGCACGCCGTCCCCATAAATGCCCCAGGTATGAACGCCACCTATTTTTCGTTTCACCCATTGGAGATTTTGCAACGTGACTGCCACGATTGACGCGCATAAAGAAACCCTTTCGTTTCAGACTGAAGCCAAACAGATCCTCAGCTTGATGATCCACGCGCTGTACTCAAATCAGGAAATATTCCTGCGCGAGTTAGTGTCAAATGCGTCTGACGCGTGCGATAAATTGCGCTTCCTTGCGCTAACGGACGACGCCTTATTTGAAAACAATAGCCACTTGACCATCCAAATTGGATTTAATAAGGAAGCGCGCACCGTCACCATTCGTGATAACGGCATTGGCATGAGCCGCGATGAAGTGATCGACCATATCGGTACGATCGCGAAATCGGGAACGAAAAAATTCATCGAATCCTTAACCGGCGATCAGTCCAAAGACGCGTCGCTGATTGGCCAATTTGGCGTTGGATTTTACTCGGCATTCATGGTGGCGGATAAAGTTACGCTCGTCACGCGGCGCGCTGGACTGGGTGCTGAACACGGTGTGCGCTGGGAGTCCGACGGTGAAGGTTCCTACAGCATTGAAACGGTAGACAAGGCGACGCGCGGAACGGAAGTGATTCTCCATATGCGTGAAGGCCAAGACGAATACCTCGACAACTATCGCCTGCGCCACATTATTCGAAAGTATTCCGACCATGTTTCTTTGCCCATTTTGATGGCAAAAGAAGGCGCGGACGGTGAGGAAGAAAGTGTCAATCAGGCTTCCGCCTTGTGGGCGCGGCCGAAAAAAGACATAACGGATTCCGAATACAACGAATTCTATAAGCACATTTCGCACGATTTCGAAGATCCGCTTGCGCATGTTCATTCGCATGTAGAAGGCGCGCAATCTTACGTCACCTTGTTTTACGTTCCGGCCCGCGCTCCGTACGATCTTTGGGATCGTGAGCGTCGCCAAGGTGTTAAGTTGTATGTGAAGCGCGTGTTCATCATGGATGACTCAGCGAGCCTCATGCCGGACTACCTGCGCTTCGTGCGCGGTATCGTCGACTCGGCGGATCTCCCGCTCAATGTGTCGCGTGAAATATTGCAAAAAAATCGTCATATCGATGCTATTCGTGCGGCGTCTGTCAAAAAAGTGTTAGGTTTGTTTGAAAGTCTGAAGGAAAACGAGCCAGAAAAATACCGAAAATTCTGGCAGGAGTTTGGTCGCGTTATTAAGGAAGGTCCAGGCGAAGATCACGCAAACCGTGATCGAATTGCGAAGCTGCTTTGCTTCGCCTCTACCCACAGCGATACGGACGAGCAAACCGCCAGCTTGCAAGACTATGTGTCGCGCATGAAGCCGGGTCAAAACAAGATCTACTTTATTACAGCGGAAAGTTTCGCGGCCGCTAAACACAGTCCGCATTTAGAAATATTCCGTAAATTGGGCGTCGAAGTGTTGTTGATGTCTGATCGCGTTGACGAGTGGATGATCAGCCACTTGAATGAGTTCGACGGAAAGTCTTTGCAGTCCGTCGCAAAAGGGGATCTTGATCTCGGCGGAATCGAAGGCGCTGACGCGAAAGACGAAAAGGAAAAAGTCGCCAATGAATTGACTCCGTTGGTGCAACGGATTAAAGAAGCGCTAGGTGACCGTGTTGCGGATGTTAGGGTTACGCATCGTTTAACCAATTCGCCTACCTGTTTGGTGGTGGGAAATGAAGACATGGCGGTGAACGTACAGCGCCTGCTTAAGGCGGCGGGTCACGCCATTTCCTCAAGTAAGCCGACGCTTGAAATCAATCCTACCCATGCGCTCGTGCTGCGCTTGGATAAGGAAACGGATGAAAAGCGTTTTGCTGACTGGTCCGCTGTTTTGTTGGATCAAGCGGTTCTGGCGGAAGGCGGGCAATTAGACGATCCAGCGGGTTTTGTAAATCGGCTCAATGCGTTGTTAGTGGCGGTGGTGTAAGGATAAGTGGCGGTGGCCGAGGTGTTTGCCTTGATCACCGCCATTTTATGTCATTGCTAAACCGTGCTTTCAATTGAACCTATTTTCCAAAAATTCGCCCAAACAAGCCGCCGGGCTTAGGTGGTGGACTCGTCGAGTTTGACGTTGTTGACGTCAAAGAGTGGGGAGGCGGCGGTACAGGTGGCTCCACCCCCCGTGCCCCAAAGCACGGTGCACGCTTTTGTATATATTGCTCATGCAATATCTGTACGGTCAGCACTAACATTAATATCCATTCTAGTTTCATCATTCGGTAGTATTGATGCCCGTCTTCTGGCGGCCCAAATGCGAGCAATTGCTTATAGCGATTTTGCACGCGTGCCGGGTCAAAGATGCCAGAAAACTTCAGAGCCTCAATCGAAAAATATCGGTCAAGTTCGTGGCGCCGTTCTTCCGTGAAGAACCACTCGCGAATCGGTGTGTAAAACGCGCGTTTCTTGAATGCATTGGGATGTTCGGGCAAATACGGCTGGGCAATTTTTTTTAAAATATACTTTTCGTTATTGCCATTGAGCTTCAAATTGGGTGGCACGCGCGCGGCCAGTTCTACCAAGGGGTGATCCATAAAAGGTACGCGGGCTTCAACGCTATGTGCCATGCTCAGGCGATCACTTTTCCATAAAATCCAGCCTGGCAAGCGCGTTTTGGTTTCAATATAGAGGGATTGATTGAGCCGATGTCGTCCGTCCAAGTGAGGCTTCATGTCTGCTGCGAGCACCTGCATTTGCGTGTTGTCGCGCGTGGCGTGCTCAAAGTCTTTGCTGAATAGGCCCGGCAGGGCGTCAGCGGTGATGTTCCAGAAATCAAACCAAACCGGGTAGCAGCCGAACTTCTCCACGGTCGCCTGTTGATTCTTCGGTTCATGCAGGCTCATCATGAGCTGGCAAAAATCGAAAGAAAAATCGTGGGTGTATTCATCTAGATAACGTGCGCGTCGCTTGACAGGGTCGGTAATTTCGCTGGCTGTAATGCGTAACATGTCTTGGCGAAAACAATCGTAGCCGCCGAGAATTTCGTCTGCACCGTCGCCGGTGTAAACCACTTTGTAGTCTTTTTCACGCACCAAGCCGGACAACAAAAAATGAGGAATGTCGACCGCCATGCGCTGCGGTTGTTCTAAGTGATAAACGCATTGCTCTAAATCATTGAGATAACCTTCGGGGCGGTCATCGTCCATCGTTAATTCGGTGCTGCCGACGCGCAGATGTTTGGCAATGTTACGAAATATGGGCGCCTCGTCCATATTGGGATTCGTGAAGTGAATCGAAAATGTTTGCAGCGGATTAGGGTAAAGCCGAGTTAGCAAAGACGTAATGGCCGACGAATCTATTCCACCCGACAAATAGGCGCCGATGGGAACTTCGCCGATGGTGTGGCTGAGGGTGGCATCTTCAAGCGCCACCTTGAATTTATCCACCCAATGCGCTTCGTCGAGTGATTCGTACTCCCCTTCGCGCGGGAATTCTAAATTCCAATAGGCGTTGATACTGGGCGTTCCACCGAGGGACAAAACAAGTTGGTGACCAGCAGGAAGTTCACGCACGCCGTCAAACGAGGTATAGGGTGTGATCGCGAATTGATAGGTAAAGTAGTTTCGAATGGAGTTGAGATCGAAACGCGGCTCGACCCATTCGCTCGCAAAAATGGCTTTACATTCGGACGCGGCGACCAGCGTTTTGCCGTCAAAATGATAGAAGAGAGGTTTGATGCCGAGCCGATCACGCGCCACCAAAATGCGATTCGTGCTTAGATCGTGAGCGACATAAGCGAACATCCCGCGCAATCGTTGCACGGCATCGGTGCCAAAACGTTGCACAAGATGCAGGACAACTTCCGTATCGGATTGGGTTAAAAACGAAACGCCATCGCGTTCGAGTTCGTCACGCAATTGTCGGTAATTGTAGATTTCGCCGTTAAAAATGATGGCCCACTGCCCATCGGGCGTGACCATCGGCTGCGCACCACCGGCAATATCAACGATGGAAAGCCGCGTGTGGCCCAAACCAACGGCGCCTCGGCACAAAATGTCGTGCGCATCGGGGCCGCGATGAAGTAATGCTCGGTTCATGCGAGCAAGTCGATCCGCTTCCGGCGTTTGCCCGTCGGTGTGATAAATCAGCGCAATCCCGCACATAGTTTTTTTCCGTTCGTATTCACCCAGGAAAGAAACTATAGACCACCCGATTTCGGATGTGAACCGCAATTCGCGAGGCCGCTCAATTTGCCTCGTGTTGTTCTAAACGAGGCGGCCCTAATTAGAGCGGGACGGCCCGCCGACCGACGCGATGTTTGCTAGCATGTCCGTTTGGCCTGGTCCTCGGCTCATGCAGCAGGGAATCATGGGTTTCCGCTGCCATTGCGCTAGAGATAGGCGGTGAATTTTGCTGAAAATATCTTCTACAAGGATGCGGGTTGGTGCGTCGCCTTGGAATTCGATCAACTTAACTTTGAACATGTTGCCGCGACTATCCAAATAGCACCCGTCAACCAGAGGCAGGGGAATGTCATCCATTGCAGCTACTCCTAATTTACTACTAGGCCGACAGGTCCGTGTCAGCTAAAAAGATTTCTGTGGGCCGAGCCTATGTGTAAGAAGATTAGCAGTATTCGTCTCACATATCCAGGTGATCACACATTATTTACTGGATATATGTTAAACGTTCGTAATACAAAAGTAAATATTGTTTTCGAATTATTGTCGGTTGCAATAAACAATCCCGATTTAACTTGTGCTCGCTTTTGTGGTCGAATACTCCGTGGGGGCATGTTTCTCGGCGTTGCTGTGCCCGAAAATAACTGGGGAGTAAAAATAAAAGTGGAACACATGATTAAAAATCGATTTGGTGCGGTGGGGATAGGGCTGTTGGCAACGCTCGTGGTGGGATGTCCAAGTAAGCCCGGCGTGACGCCATCAG
>JANOTC010000440.1:0-6320 GCA_031416175.1 Gammaproteobacteria bacterium | reverse complement strand
CTGCCGGTGAGGTCGCGCACGGAATATTGGCCCAGAAGATACGAAATTTCCGCATGAACCTTAAATACGCTGGGGTGCGGAATGCTGAAGTGATTCGACTCGTCCCGCCCCAGTTTCACGCTCGTTTGTTTAAATGATTTGATGTTGACGCCATATTGGAACGTGAACATTCCAGGCTCGCGTCCTGCACTGGGCACGACGACAGGTGGTGGCGCTCTGGGCGGAACAGGCGGTGGTTGCTGGGTGGGCGTTTCCGAGTTGAGAACGCGCGCATTGGTGGCCGTGCGCGCCTTAATAGTCGACAGAAAGCTAATTTTCGGCCCGCCTTCACCGAGTTCGATGACATCGCCTTGGCGGAGGTAGGCTTTCTCGACGACTTGGCCACGGATGAGCGACGCATTTTTGCCGCGATGAATGAACTGGAATCGATTGCCTTCCCGTTCGATAACAGCGTGATCACGCGACACAATGAGGGTGTCGGGCGGAAAACAGACGTCGCTTTTTACATTGCGGCCAATGGTGATGCGATCCTTACTGACTTCGTCGATTTGGCCTCGGCGGGGACCGTCGATATGCACAATTTGAACGACGATCTCCGGTGCCGCCGGATTACCGAGATTTTCCATACTTACTCATAGTGTTCAGCGAAAGCGTTCACGCCGTATCGCGTCGGGTTGATCGCGGGCCGTGGAGTTCTGCGACCGGCTTAAAATGAGGCTATTCTAGCCTGGATAATGGATGAATACACTAGCGGATTTGGCCTGGCGTGGTTTGCGCCAGCGGCGAAATTCTGGCACAGTTGCGCCTCTGAGCGCGAATAGGCAAGCAGGGGGATTTTTGGTGGAAAACGAGGCGCTTGCGTCATTACGTACTTTACGTGATTTTATTCGCTTGGGCATGACGCAATTCAGCCGAGCCGAACTCTGGTATGGTCACGGCACGGATAACGCGCTGGATGAAGCCAGTGCGTTGGTATTACACGTGCTCGCCTTACCGCATGATTTGCCGGGTCATTTCATGGACGCCGCGCTCACGCCGAGTGAGAAAGTAGAAATATTGGAACTCTTCCGTCGGCGCACGCAAGATCGCATTCCAGCTGCCTATCTCACTCGCGAGGCCTGGTTCGCCGGTGCGAAATTCTATGTCGATCCGCGCGTGTTGATTCCACGTTCGCCCATTGCCGAATTGATTGAAGCGCGTTTTGAACCGTGGGTGAATCCTGATCGTGTTTTGCATGTTTTGGATTTGTGCACCGGCAGTGCTTGCATTGCCATTGCGGCCGCGCACGTGTTTCCGGATGCCAGTGTAGATGCCGTGGACATTTCCAGCGACGCGCTCGCGGTGGCGGCGATTAACGTCGAAAACCACGAGTTAACAGAGCGAGTTCGCTTGGTAGAGTCGGACTTATTTGCGGGTTTGGAAGGCTGCGTGTACGACTTAATTGTTAGCAATCCACCGTATGTCGACGCGCAGGAATTGGCGGCCATGCCTGCGGAATATCATCATGAGCCAGTGCTAGGCTTAGCGGCGGGCGCGGACGGCTTGGATGCCGTGGACATTATCTTGCAACACGCGGCGGCCCATCTCAGTGAAGATGGCGTACTAATTGTTGAGGTAGGGGCGTCGGAAGAAACGGTGGTGGCCAAATACCCAGAAATTCCGTTTACGTGGTTGGAGTTTGCACGGGGCGGCAGTGGCGTATTCATGCTCACGCGTGAACAACTCATTGCGTTCACACATGCCTAGATTAACGCTGAAAACAGCATAGAGCGAAACGATGTCAGGAAATTCCTTCGGAAAATTGTTTACGGTGACGACGTTTGGTGAAAGCCACGGGCCGGCCATCGGTGGAATCGTTGACGGCTGTCCGCCGGGCATGCCCTTGTGCGAAGCCGACATTCAAGTGGACTTGGAACGGCGACGGCCCGGAAAGTCGCGCCACACAACGCAGCGGCGAGAAACCGACGAAGTAAAAATATTATCGGGTGTGTTTGAGGGTAAAACGACGGGAGCACCGATTGGTTTGCTGATCGAAAATGTCGACCAGCGCTCGAAAGATTACGGCGACATCAAAGATCAGTTTCGTCCAGGTCATGCCGACTACACCTATCAGCAGAAATACGGGATTCGTGATTACCGTGGCGGTGGCCGTTCGTCAGCGCGGGAAACAGCCATTCGTGTGGCGGCAGGCGCGATTGCTAAGCGCTATTTAGCCTTGCGCCACGGCATCAAGATTCGGGGTTATGTCGCGCAATTAGGTCCGATTGTCCCTACTGCCTTTCACTGGGACGACGTTGAGCAAAATCCATTTTTCTTCCCTAATGCCGCTCAAGTGGGGGAATTGGAAGACTATATGGATGCATTGCGCAAGGAAGGCAATTCGATTGGCGCACGCGTGAATGTGGTCGCCAGCGGGGTGCATCCGGGCTTAGGTGAACCAATTTTCGACCGATTGGATGCCGACCTGGCGCATGCGCTCATGAGCATCAACGCGGTAAAAGCGGTGGAGATTGGCGCGGGTTTCGCCAGTGTCGAGCAAAAAGGCACGGAACATCGTGACGAATTAACGTTAGAAGGGTTTTTGAGCAATAACGCAGGCGGAATTCTTGGCGGCATTTCAACGGGGCAAGATATTCTCGCGAGTATTGCACTTAAACCGACATCAAGCATTCGTTTACCTGGTCGCAGCATCAATGTGGCCGGTGAGCCGGTTGAAGTCGTCACTACGGGTCGCCATGATCCGTGCGTGGGTATACGTGCGACGCCGATTGCCGAAGCGATGATGGCGTTGGTGATCATGGACCATTTACTGCGCCATCGCGCGCAAAATTTAGATGTTGTTGTGACCACCCCGCAGATACCAGCGAGTCCAAAGTGACGGAAATATCGAAGCCGCCTTATGGGCGGCTTTCGACGTTCTATTTATTCTATTTTGCCAGCGTCGGCGCCTTCATTCCCTATTGGAGTTTGTACTTACAAGGGCGTGGTTTTTCCGTAACGGAAATTGCGGAACTGCTTGCGGTAGGCATGGCCACGCGCGTTATTGCGCCCAATGTGTGGGGCTGGATTGCCGACCACAGCGCCAGCCGAATGCGAATTGTGCGTGCGACTGGACTATTAGCGGCACTCTTTTTCGCTGGCGTGCTGCTAGATGATAGTTACGGCTGGCTACTCATCGTGATGACACTCTTCAGCTTTTTTTGGTATGCCAGTTTGCCGCAGTTCGAAGCGACCGTGCTCGGGCATTTGGGCGCGAATACGCATCGTTATAGCGCGTTGCGAATTTGGGGTTCAATCGGATTCATTTTAGCCGTTGCGGGCATGGGTAGCGTGCTGGACGTGCTCGGTTCCGACCAGCTACCGCCCTTCATCTTAGCTTTCCTCGTTTGCGCGTGGGGTGTGAGTTTGTTCACACCTGATAGCCCTAAATCTCACACTGCCCTCGATGCGCCGTCGATTTGGAGCGTACTGCGCCAACCTAAGGTGTTGGCGCTTTTCGTCATTTGTTTTCTGATGCAAGCGAGCCATGGTCTTTACTATGGATTTTTCACCTTGTTTTTGGAAAATCACCACTATTCGCGCACGCTCGTCGGCCAATTGTGGGCACTCGGTGTTATTGCCGAGATTGGCATTTTCATGCTCATGCACCGTTTGTTACCGAAGTATGGTGTGCGCACACTTATACTGGTTACGCTGTTGCTCGCGGCATTACGTTGGTTGCTGATTGGTTATGGTGTGGATTCACTTGCCATTCTCTTATTCGCGCAGTTGTTGCATGCGTTTTCTTTCGGTGTGTTCCATTCCGCCACCATCAGTGTTGTGCATCGCGTCTTTCCTGGGCAATTGCAGGGGCGTGGACAGGCACTTTATTCAAGTTTGGGTTATGGCGCGGGTGGCGCGGTCGGCACGTTAGCGAGCGGTTATATTTGGAGTAGCATGGGAGCGCTATACGCATTCATATTTGCGTCGGCTTTGTGTTTGAGCGCGTGGCTAGTGGCGGTTAGGTGGGGTAAGTTCGACTAAAGGGCGGGGCTATTGTCTAGGCTTAACGCCTTTGCTTTTCAGCCAATCTTGAACCGCCGTACTTGGGTCGCCGTTGTTTTGCGCGGACTTATCGACGGCGTTTAAGTTTGCGCTGGTAAGTAACATTCCATAAATTGGGCTTGTTTTTTGCCTGTAAAATGTGGAGTTTGATGCGCATTGTGTACCGGATCGTCACCACGGCCACTAAAGTCCCTTGAAATTTGTGTCGAAAGATCACAGCCTAACACCGTTGGCTTGCATTGTTGTTGAGCAAGTAATGTGGGTCGCCTACACTTGGGTCGCATTTTCTTTTTGGAACTAGATGAACGTACGGAGCATGAAACGAGCGCTTTTATTGCCAATCTTAGTATTGGCACTCGGCGTGTTCGCCTCTTTTGTCGCATGGATTGTAGTAGACCAACAAATTCACGAAGGTGAGCAGCTGCGGTTTGCGCGCTATTCCGATCGCATACTGACAACAATCAAGCAACGTCTTCTCGACCATGAACGGTTGTTGGAGGGGGGCAGGGGGCTGTTTTATGCCAGTCAGTCGGTCTCAGCCGACGAATGGCGCGCCTATGCGTCGGCGCAGAAATTTGATATCTACCCAGGCATTCTCGGTTTTGGTTACATAGCCTTCGTGCCCCGCGCGTCGCTTTCTGACTATGTGGCGATGGTTCGAAAAGAACAGCCCGATTTCGAAGTCAAATCAACCAGCGATAAGGCGGATCTGTTTGTTATTCAACAAATAGAACCCAAGGCAGGCAATGTGGCGGCATGGGGTTTTGATGTTGGGCAAGAAGTCAATCGTCGGGAGGCGGCTGAAGCGGCGGCGCGCAGTGGTGATGCGATGCTCACGCGAAAAATTACGCTTGTACAAGATCAGAAAAAAATCGCCGGTTTTTTGATGTTGTTACAGATTTACAAATCCAAGACTTTGCCTGAGTTTGCCGCTCGAAAAGGCGATCTTCAAGGTTGGACCTATGTGCCTATCCGCGCCGAAGAGCTGATGGAAGGCGTGGTGGCCGCCACCGAGGACATGGTCGATTTCAAAGTGAACGAGGGAGAGAGTGAACAAGACGCTGACCTCATTTACGACGCGAACAAGCACCGGACTATGCCGGTTAATCTTCAAGACGAGAAAAAACTGTCGGTCAAGCCAGTGTTTGAGAAGAAGAGTAAGTTTGAAGCTCACGGCCGGACATGGACTGTTTTTACTAGCAGTCGACCCGAGTTTGAACAAACCGCGCAGGGTTCGGCGTGGGTGTTTTTTTTGGGTTTCTGTTTAACGGCTTTGGCAGCTGCAACCGTTTGGGTGCTGTCGAATGCGAGGCGCAGCGCTGAGCTATTGGCGGATGCTATGACAGTAGAAGTTCGGCAACGCGAAGAACGTTGGCAACTCGCGGTTAAAGGTTCGCACGCAGGCATTTGGGATTGGGACATTCGCACGGGGTACGTGTATTACTCGCCCCGCTGGTTGGAAATATTGGGTCTTGAGGACGGTGAGGTCGTCGCTGATCGGCAGTCGTTTTTGAAGAGGTTGCATCCGGACGATTTGTCGAGAGTCCAAGCGAGTTTGCAAGCACATTTTCGGCGTATGACGTCTACTTACGCGGAGGAGTATCGGATTCGACACAAAGATGGAGAATACCGCTGGGTAACGGTCAATGGTCTAGCCAACTGGGATGAAAACGATCAGCCTGTGCGCATTGTCGGTTCGATGATCGACATCACACTCCGCAAACAGGCAGAAGCCGATTTACGTGACAGTGAGGGACTCATGCGAGCGGTGGTCGACAGCACCGTAGACGGTATTATTACCATGGACGAGTTCGGCGCAATCCAAAATTTCAATCGCTCGGCAGAAGTTATGTTTGGTTATGACCAAACGACCATTGTGGGGAAAAACGTTGGCAGCTTACTTTCCGAGTTGGATCGTTCGCGTATTTCGGCCCATTTGCAGCGATTCCTAGCCATTGATGGCGCGCAAACGTTCGAACGTGATCGCGAATTACAGGGTCAGCGTCATGATGGGAGTGTTTTTCCTATCGAAATGGCCATGGCGCGTATTATGGTCAAAGAAAAAATAATGCTGACGGTTATCGTGCGCGATATTACGGAGCGGCAAAAAATTGATCGGATGAAACCCGAGTTTGTTTCAACCGTCAGCCATGAGCTGCGTACGCCACTGACGTCCATTCCGTGCTTATCCGGTTGTCACACACAACCGCTAGATATAGTGAGGCGTGATTTCTTGGCATAGAGCTCGGCATAGGTCGGCGCGGTGACGCCGCCAG
>JANOTC010000439.1:0-2624 GCA_031416175.1 Gammaproteobacteria bacterium | reverse complement strand
CGCGCCAGGATTACGATCCGCAGGGCGCCAGCGTCACCATGCTTATCTCGGAAGAACCTATCGTTTCCGAACGCTTGGCAGCGGCTGATCAAGGTGAAATCGAGCGCCCAGGTCCATTACCTGAAGCGGTGGTCGCGCACTTGGATAAGAGCCACATCACGGTTCACACCTATCCAGAAAGCCATCCGCATAAGGGCATTAATACCTTTCGCGCCGACATTGATGTGTCGACTTGCGGTCGTATTTCGCCATTGCGTGCATTGAACTATTTGATTCACAGTTTTGATTCCGACATCGTGATTTTGGACTACCGCGTGCGTGGTTTTACACGTGATGTGCGTGGTCACAAGCATTACATTGATCATCAAATTAATTCGATTCAGAATTATCTTTCGACTGATACTAAAGACGTGTATCAAATGATGGATGTTAACATTTATCAGGAAAACATTTTCCACACGAAAATGATTTTGAAAGATTTCGCCTTGGATGACTATTTGTTTGGCGTGCAAGAAAAAGACTTAGACAAAGAGGAAATCGTGAAAATTCGCGAGAGTCTGCAGCGCGAAATGGCCGAAATTTTTTACGGCAAGAACATGGTCGGCTAGATTTTCTTCGAAGGGCCGAGTGGCGATGCGCGTGCTTCGGCGCCATTGCAACTCGGCCTTTTTGTTTACGCCTTCGTTTTTATCTTTTCCATTTGCTTCTCGGTCCAGGCCTTAATGAGTGCCCGAATCTGTGGCACGGCGGCCTGGGCGGCCCTCTCACCTTCCAAAATCGCCAAGTGCTTGCCTTCGAAATCAGCAGAGCCAATCATATCGGTGTTGGGTTGAATAACGATATCAGCCCCCACCAACTCCAGATTGTTGATGGATTTGCCCATAATCGTGAACGTTTGCATTAACACATCAAACGTCCCTTCGGTTTTGGCGCCACTTGGCTTTTTCGAAATATCCACCGCGATGACAATATCGGCGCCCATACTGCGTGTCGCGTTGACAGGCACGGGGCTTACTAAACCGCCGTCAACATATTCATGGTTATTGATGGACACGGGCTGGAACACACCCGGCACACTGCTTGAGGCGCGCACCGCCATGCCTGCATTACCACGTCGAAATACAATCATGTCGCCGTTTTGAAGATCGGTCGCGACGGCGCCAAAGGGTTTTGTCAGTGCTTCGATGCCGCGATTTTTAAGCGCTTTGTTGATGAAGTTTTGCAGTTGTTCGCCCTTAATGAAGCCGCGCGAGGGCATCATGTAATCGCTAACGCTGGATTCCTCCAATTCGAAAGCAATTTTTTGTAATTCGAAGCCGGAGTAACCACCGGTATACAGGGCGCCGACTACACTGCCCGCACTGGTGCCGACTACCAGGTCAGGCACGATGCCTTGCCCTTCCAGTACTTTGATGACGCCAATGTGCGCGAAACCTCGTGCGGCGCCGCCACCCAGCGCTAGGCCGATCTTGGGGATGGGCGGAGGCGCAGGTTGGC
This sequence comes from Gammaproteobacteria bacterium, assembly GCA_031416175.1. Classification (GTDB taxonomy): domain Bacteria; phylum Pseudomonadota; class Gammaproteobacteria; order S012-40; family S012-40; genus JANOTC01. Next base: position 1,127 of record JANOTC010000439.1, on the reverse strand, counting down.
TGACGACGGGTGGTGGCTCCGGCGGAGGTGGGGCGGCCACTTTCACGGGCGGTGTAACACACGCGGACAATAAGAGTGCGGTGAGGGATAAAGTTAGTGTCAATTTTGTTGTGTGCGGGGTCATTAAATCTTGCTCGCTGTGACGGTCATAATTTTTGAAGTAACGTTCATAAGTATTTTAATGGGTCCTGGCAGGGTGGCGGCACCCGCTTGTTGCGCCGTTTGGGCATGTTGAATTTCATCCGTTCGCATTTGAGTAACCACCGCACGACTGCGCGCGTCGTGTGCGGGCAATTGCTGTAAGTGCTTATCTAAGTGCGCTTCCACCTGCTTCTCAGTTTCAACTAGAAAGCCTAGAGACCATTTGTCACCCGCCAACCCGGCGGCCGCTCCGATGGCCAATGATCCAGCGTACCACAACGGATTGAGATAACTGGTGTGGCCGCCGAGTTCCTTTATGCGTGCATCACACCATTGCAGATGGTCGTTTTCTTCCAACGCCGCGCGTTCAAGTTTGGCGCGGATGTTGTCATCACGGGCGGTCAAGGCTTGGCCCTGATAAAGCGCTTGCGCAGCGACTTCGCCTGCATGATTCACGCGCATTAATGCGGCCGCCTGTTCCCGTTCCGCCTGAGTCAGTTCTGCTTCCGGTGCTGTTTCTGACGGGTTTGCGCGCTCTGTCGTAACAGGGCGGCCAAATACGGTGCGGAGTGCTTGATCGAAATGGCAAATGAGCTGATCGGCAGAGTCAAGTTTTGGTCTATTCATAGTGGGGTTACGCGAAACTGTTTCTGATGCAACACTATAGGGTGCAAGAGAGGAATCGCCAAGTCCTGATTGACGATTAACGGGGCAATATACATGGCGATGTGTGCGTGGTTTTTAGCCAACGAGCTGCCGAAATCTCGGCATCCGACAATCCTTGCGCTTCCAGCTTCATAGTATGGTCGACCCGTGCGAGTCGTTCAGCCACCTTTACGCGTAGTCGCTCCGAAACCATGCTTTCAAGCGACGCGTTGGGCACGAGGGCATAGACGAATGCGCAGTCAAGCGCCTGGGCCGCCCGCTGATGGTGTTGAGCGTCAATGCGCCCCGGGTCTCGTCCTTCTCCAGCGCGAACACGCGCG
>JANOTC010000438.1:0-2833 GCA_031416175.1 Gammaproteobacteria bacterium | reverse complement strand
CGACGCCATTACCAATGAAGCCGGCACCGTCGTCGAACGCCTCAGCTACGACCCCTTCGGCCAACGCCGCCAAGTCAACGGCCAAGACGGCACCATCGTCGCCCAAACCACCCACCACGGCTACACCGGCCACGAACACCTAGACGAACTCGGCCTCATCCACATGAACGGCCGCATCTACGACCCGTCACTAGGCCGCTTCATGAGCGCCGACCCCCATATCGCCGATGCTGTATCAACACAAGGGTTTAACCGGTATTCGTATGTGGATAATAATCCGCTGTCGGCCACCGATCCGACGGGGTATTTTAAGTGGTCGAAGTTTAGGGATAAGTGGTTGAAGCCGATTGTTGCTGTAGCACTGGCGGCATATACGGGCGGTCTGGCTGCAAGTGCTTATATGTCAGGTGCAATTGCCGGTACCGCAACCACGTCTGTTGCCGCTCTAAGCGGTGCTGTAAATTCAATCATTACGACCACTGTCGTAATAAATGGTGCGGTATCAGGAGCGATAACAGGGGCTTATGGCGGTTATGCCCAAACTGGAACGTTAGCCGGTACGCTCAAAGGGGCTGTGCGGGGTGGCGTGACTGGGGCATTTTCCGCTGGGGCGTCTTATTCGGCCGGGACCATTGGAAATGCTCCGGGCCGAGTTTTGGCAAACGCAACTGTCGGTGGCGTGCAATCCGAAATGCAAGGTGGCAATTTTGCAGATGGATTTCGAAAAGCTGCAATCATTAACGGGTTATCAGAATCTGCGCACGCAATGAGGCGCGCTGTTATCGCGGACTCACAAAAAAACCCCTTAAACGCAAGCGGGGATAGTGTCGGATTTCGTGGCGATGGATTTAAAGCTGGAGGTGGAAGATGTCTTGAAGGTGGTGACTGCTTAACTCAGAGTCCAAGCCTATTGGGTGGAGTTCAGGGTGGGCAGGGCTATTTGTTAGGAACAGGAACATATAACCGTGGCGATATCCGCGACTACGTTGTGGAAGCGTTTGGTGGGCCACATGACTACCTCAATTCTGGATTTTGGTACAACTCAAATGGCGATGCTTATAACTACACTTGGTCAAACAATTTTGGGCATAAATTATTTGGTGAAACGCTCAATATCGCGAACGTGCTTGCTGCAACGCCTTTCGTTGCTGCATCTGTAGCGCAACCGTATATGAATACCGTGATGCAGCTTGGGCTTTGAATATCTCAATTTGAGCGAAAAGCGATATGGATAAAGATCGTCTTCAGGCGCGTAAACTGTGTTTGGAGGTTGCGATGCTTGTTTCGTTGTTAGGTTCGTCGACAGCTCCCGCTCTGGAACCAGCCATTGGGGGTAGTGCTGTGGCACGTACTTGTCCGGATTTGACTGGGCGATATTCTTTTATTGGGGAGCCGCTCCCAGGTAGTCGCCAAAAATCCAGATTTAATTCAAAGTTAACTGTCGCGAACGTGGCAATTGTCGGAGGCAATGAATTTATCCTTGAAGATCAAATACCGCATTTTGATTTGTTGCAAACGACTACATCTATCGCTGTTGATTTTCGTGCTCTAGATGGGACAAGTAAGCACTTCGAAATAAATGGGGCAATGGATGAAATCAGCTGTACTACACAAGAAGTAGCTATTAAGAAAAGTTTTGAGTCCTATGGTGAAAGATCGTCTGGGCACACAACTATTGTTACTTCGCTCAGTCGCGAAAAGCGAGCACTGATTATCAAAACCGATATGATGCAATCAACTAGATTTTTCTTTATGCCGATTGAAAATCCGCCGGAGGCGTATTACGCTAGGTTTATGCGGATCGATCCGTAGCAAGCGTAGCGTGCGCTGCGCGCACGACAGGAAGGATGGCACGAACCTGAACATTTCGTAAGTTGCAGACAAAGAGCCTGCCCCGGCCCTGGCTATCAATCCCCCAGTGTCACGTCTAAAATAGCCACATTTACTATACTCCCGCGATGCAACACGACAGCGGTTATCACCTGCTATTCTCTCGCCCTGAATTGGTCGAGGATTTATTGAACCTAGATTCGGCAGTTGACCGCTTAGTGCCATGGTTAACTTTCTTGAATAATTTACGGTTCGTGTTCATCTCAACATTGCCTATTCGCAGAATCGCTACATCACCTAGAGTGCGGCCCCTTTTCCGTGTGGCGGCGTTGCAACTCGTCGCGATAGCGCGCTATTACTCCTCGTTGCGCCTTGCCACACGAATGTAAGCGCCAAACCAACCACACTCTTCACCTTTACAAACTCACCTGCCAAGGCAACAACGCTTCCACATCAGCCAGCGTTTTTGCATTGGGCAATTCGCCGAACACCTTTTTCAGATACGCATAAGGCTCCAGGCCATTGGCCTTGGCCGTTTCAATCAGCGAGTACAAATTAGCACTGGCTCTGGCACCTTGCTGGCTGGCGGAGAACAGCCAATTTTTTCGGCCAATGACAAACGGGCGCATGGCATTTTCGGCTGGATTGTTATCGATGGGGTAATCGCCGTGTTCCAGATAGCGGATTAATCGCGGCCATTGGTTGTGTAAATAATGCAGGGCTTTGCCCAGAGCGGTTTGCGGTGGTACTTGCATAATATTTTTTTCAAGCCATGTTTTTATTTTGTCGATAATCGGTTGCGCCTGTTGCTGTCGCAGCGTTAATTTTTCTTCCGTGCTAAGTGTTTTAATGGTGTGTATCAATGCGATACAGTTGCTGTATCCAGGCCAAGATAATGAAACGTTATACCGCGCCTTGGCCGCAAACCCCGCATTCCTCGATTTGGCAATTCAGCCGAAATGAGCTGAACCTAGAAATAGGGAGCCGTTTATGAAAGTTGTAA
>JANOTC010000437.1:0-3541 GCA_031416175.1 Gammaproteobacteria bacterium | reverse complement strand
GGAAAAAACCTTGGCCTTGCAACAGCGCGCGACGGCACGCGGCTTTGCGTTTCCAGATAACGTAGCAAAGTATTTGCTGCGCCATTATCAGCGCGATATGCGTTCTCTGTTTGAACTCTTAGACAAGCTGGATTTTGCGAGTTTGGCGCAACAGCGGCGCTTGACGGTGCCATTTGTGAAGGGTTTGTTGAAGATGCTGTGAGATGTGTGGCTATTCATGTCGCAACGCTTCAATCGGATCCAATCCCGCTGCCTTTCGGGCCGGAAAATAACCAAACACTACGCCGACCGCCGCCGAAAATAAAAATGCGACGATCACGATACCACTGGTAAAAACAAATGGTACGCCCATCGTGTCGGCGATAGCGATTGAAGCTAGATAGGCGAGGGCGATTCCTAATACGCCACCGAACGATGACAGAACCACTGCTTCTACCAAGAACTGCAACAACACCTCGTGCGCCAAGGCGCCGATAGCCAGGCGAATGCCAATTTCGCGAGTGCGTTCAGTCACCGACACTAACATGATGTTCATAATGCCAATGCCGCCGACTAAGAGACTCACGGCGGCGACGGCGCCGAGTAGGCTGGTCAGCACTTGGGTTGTGCCGGTTAGTGCGGCGGCGATTTCTTGCATATCGCGTACGGAAAAATCGTCGTCGGCATTAGCACCGATGCGGCGCTGCTCGCGCATAAGGAGCTCGATCTCCTTTTTTACTTTGCTGGTGGCAATGCCCTCACGCGCAGTCACTTGAATCATGCCGACATCTTGATTGCCCGCGATGCGCCGCCAAAATGTTCGTAGCGGAATCACAACAATATCATCTTGGTCGCTGCCCATCGCGGTTTGACCCTTGGATTCGAGTAGCCCAATGACTTCGCAGGAAAACTTCTTTAGGCGAATTGGGTTTGAAAGCGGTTCTTGATTGCCGAATAATTCTTTGCGCACCGTTGCCCCGATAACGCACACCGGCTTTCCCGCACGCATTTCGCTCTCGGTGAAGGTGCGGCCGCTGGCCAGCGTCCAACCGCGCACGGTAAAAAAATTATTGTCGGTGCCGGTGACAGTGGTCGACCAATTTTCGTTGCCGAACACGGCGATCATGGATTGCGATGAAGTGGCGGTGACAGCACTCACCGAACCCATTTCACGCGCAACCGCCTCGACATCGGCCATGCGAAAAGGGCGAGCGACATTGGTTTGGCCGGGGCTAAACCGTTGCCCGGTGCGTATCATCAGCAAATTACTGCCCAAACTCGCGATTTGGGCGGTGACTTGGGCGGTAGCGCCGCTGCCTAAGTTGACCATGGTAATCACGGCGGCTACGCCGATAACAATGCCTAACATAGTTAGGGAAGAGCGTAATAAATTCCTGCGCATGGCACGGATGGCTAGCAGAAATGCGTTCCAAAGCATTACGGTGTTGCGCTCGCTGTTTCTTCAGCGGCAACGCGGCCATCAACAAAATAGACCGTGCGTTGCGCGAACGCGGCGACGTCACGTTCGTGCGTCACCATAACAACCGTTATTCCCTGCTCACGGTTTAATTCGGTGATCAGTGCCATTATTTCGTGACTGTTGGTGGTGTCCAAGTTTCCGGTTGGCTCGTCGGCTAACAACAGCATGGGTTCGGTGACGATGGCGCGCGCGATGGCGACGCGCTGTTGTTGTCCGCCCGATAATTCATTCGGTGCGTGCGACTCCCAGCGCGCTAAACCGACGCGGCGTAATGCCTCGCGGGCCATTTTTCGCCGCTCTTTACTGGGTACACCTCGGTAAATCAAAGGCAATTCGACGTTTTCTAGCGCAGAAGTCCGCGCCAATAAATTATAGCCCTGAAACACAAAACCCAAAAAATTACGCCTTAGCAATGCACGCTGTTTACGGTTGAGTTGGCCAACGTCGACGTCTTGAAATACATAGGTGCCGTCCGTAGGCGTGTCTAGACAGCCAATAATATTCATCGTAGTCGATTTCCCCGATCCGCTCGGTCCCATCATCGCAACAAATTCGCCGGACGCGATTTTTAGATTGACGCCGCGCAAGGCAAGCATGGCCGCTTGGCCTTTGCCATATTGCTTGGTGACCTCACGCAGATCAATAAGTGTTGGAAGTGTGCTCACTTTTTGCTTGTTAACGTGTCAACCAAGACCACTAAGCCGGGTTGTACGTCGCCTTGTAAGACTTCCGTAAACTGGCCGTTGGTGGCGCCTGGTTTAATGGGAATCGCCGTAGGCTGGCCCTCACGCAGGGTCCAAATCCGTGTCTTTGCTGCGCCGTTGGTTGGTTCTTTGCGTTTTGAACTGGATGAATCGGGTGGTCTGCCTCCACCAAAAAGACTGCGCACCAAACCGCCTGTGTCCGCCGTTTTGGGCTTATCGAGTGGCGGGCTAAAACGTAACGCCGCATTCGGTACCAGCAGCACATTTTCTAGCGATTTGACGCTAATGTCGACGGTAGCTGTCATGCCCGGCCGCAACAGTAACGCCGTATTATCGACGACTAAAATCGTTTCGTACGTAACCACGCCTTCCACCGTTTGCGGCGCGAAGCGCACTTGTTTAATAACGGCGGGGAAACGGCGCTCACCAAAGGCATCCACCCCAAAACTGGCCTTTTGTCCTTCGGCCACATTGCCCACATCGGCTTCATCTACCCAGGCGTGAACTTCCATTTGCGACAAACTCTCGGCGATGGTGAAGAGAATAGGTGTTTGCAAGGAAGCGGCAACGGTTTGCCCAGGATCGACTTGACGTTTGAGTACAATACCGCCGATGGGCGAACGTATAACTGCTTTGGAAAGCAAGTTTCGGTCTGCGTCTAAGGCGGCTTGTGCTTGCGTTACCTGCGCTTGGTTGCTGGCTAAGGTGGCGTCAGCGCGCGCAAAGGTGGCCTCGGCCGCGTCACATTGTTCCTTGGAGCACATGCCGCTTTTCTCAAGCTCACGTGCGCGTTCAAGCTTGTTGCGCGCTTCTATGACTGTCGCATCGGCGTCCTTTACGCGTGCTTTGGACAAGGCGAGGGCGGCCTCCGACTGGCGTATACGTGCATCCAACTGGTCGGTGTCAATACGCGCCAGCACTTGACCCGCTTTAACGCGACTGTTGAAGTCAACTTCAACGCTACGCACGGTGCCCGAAATTTCGGTGCCGATATCGACTTTGTTGACAGGCTCTAAGACGCCCGTGGCGGATACGCTCACGGAAAGATTCCCGCGCGTGATTTCTGCTGTTTTGTATTGAATCGCCGTTCGATCAGCGGGGGCGGAGTTCTGCGCATTAAACGCAAGACCAGCACCCATGAGTGAGGCGACAACAATGCCTAACCAAACTATTTTACGGTGCGAGGGCCGGCGCCCAATTCCCAATATCTGCTTGATGTCGCGCCCAGAGGGGTCATTTACCGCCATGGATGAGGGCCTTGTCGTTTGCTTGTATGTTTGTTCATTTTGATGTCGCAGAATTTTTAGATCGGTTTAGCCAGATTAGCATCTTTTGGCGCTGCTAATAGGCGCTCAACGTCTTTTTCGATTACCTCGGG
>JANOTC010000436.1:0-5457 GCA_031416175.1 Gammaproteobacteria bacterium | reverse complement strand
GTTTTTGATTAAAACCGCGAAATGTCAATTAGTCGAAAAATAAGCACTGGCACACCAATATTTGCTTTTTTGCATCGTGTTAAACCGTGCTGAGCGGCGTGGCGATCATGAGCGCACAGATTAAATCAAACTTGTGAGTGCGGCAGGCTGAAAGCCGCCGGCGCCCGCGACCATTCCGCGATTGTGGTATGGTTAAAAGAATCCGATGGTAGCGGCGGGAAAACCGCTAATTTACATTTCGCGGTTTTAATCAAAACCACCCGTGTTGCTCTTTCATGTTCGTCCTCGTTCATGTCCGATGACCAAATTGCCATTCGGCGCCGCCGCTTAGCTCATCACTCATGAACTTTGCGTTTAACGCGCGTTAACGCACAGACTGGCTGAAACGAACAAGTGGATAATTCGGCAGTGGCATCAACGTCGTCCCGCCTGACCATTGTGTTCAAAGTCGCGTTGATTTAAACGCAACGCTTTATGAATTACGCTGCGCGCCATTGTTCAGCGGTCATTGGTGAGCAACTTTTCGGACCGTTGCGACGCTTTAAATTTTAAAAGGTCTCACTAGGCCTCAGCACCCGCCACGTTGCCGACAAGCGAACCGATTGAACGACGGGTGCGGTTCTGAGATTCAAACGGTTTATAGGGAATGGAGGCTCGTCGTGGCACTCGTCTTCGAACGTATATTGACCGAAGGACTCGGTAATCTCAGTTATCTCATCGGTGATGACGCCAGTGGAATCGCCGCGGTAATCGACCCACGCGCGGATGTCGATGTTTATCTCGACCTGGCGCGGCACCACAAAGTCGCGGTTACCCACATCTTTCAAACTCATGTACATGAAGATTTCATGAGCGGGGCCATTGAGCTCGCCGTGCGTTCGGGTTCGGCCACGAATTTCATGAGCTACGAGGGTGGCGGGGGTCGCTATGGTTACGAACACAAGCCGCTGCGCGACGGCGATACTTTTGAGTTCGGCAATGTGGTACTCACGGCCCGTCACACGCCCGGCCACACTCCCGAGCACATGGCATTTCTCATCGCCGAATCCAAACGCGCCGCTCATCCCTTTGGTGTCTTCACCGGCGGATCCTTATTGATTAACGCAGCCGGGCGGACGGATTTACTTGGGTCCGAACAAGCTGAGAAACTCGTCGCCGCGCAATATCACACACTGTACAACTTTTATCTCGGACTCGACGACTATGTACTCGTCCATCCTACCCACGCCCATGGATCGCCGTGCGGTGCACAGATTGGCAATCGACTGAGCAGCACCATTGGCTACGAACGACGCTTCAATCCGTTTTTGCAGTTAAAGAGCCTTTCACAGTTCCATGACTTCGCGCTCGGTAACTTGCCGCCGAAACCAACGTACTACCCGCGCCTCAAGGAAACCAATACGGCCGGTCCCGTTGTGCTTGGGAACTTGCCGCGCGTTCCTGCGCTACCGGTCAGCGCGTTTAATCAACACGTCGATGAAGGAAAGTCGATCGTCATCGATACTCGCATGATGCTGGCTTTCGGCGGGGGTCATGTTCCGGGCGCCCTCAATATTGGCGCGCTGCCGGAGTTGTCGATCTGGGCCGGTTGGATGCTTGACGCCGACCGACCCATTCTGTTGGTGCTTGAGGACGACGAACATCTCGATACGGTAATCCGGCTTTTCGTGCGCACCGGCTTCACAAAATTCACCGGATACCTAACCGGCGGGATGAAGGCCTGGGGCAATGCCGGACTACCCATTCAGTCGCTGCGCCAAGTCAGTGTGCACGAACTGCGCACGCAGGCGATGGACTATCAGATCGTGGACGTGCGCGCACCTGACGAATGGAAGCAGGGCCATATTCCAAACGCTCAACACTTGTTTCTGCCCGAGCTGCGTGAACGACTGGGCGTACTGAAAAAAGAAGCGCCTGTCGCGCTCTACTGCGACAGCGGTTATCGCGCGACCCTCGCGGCGAGTCTGCTCCAGCAGGCGGGGTTCACCGACGTGTGCAATATTCCGGGTAGTTGGCAAGCGTGGACGCGCGCTGGCTATCCGGTTGATAAGTCGGTTTCGCGATGAACCTGACGCGCGTACAGGCTTGCAGTGTGGCCGCGTTAACGGCGGTTTCTTTTTCTACCGCGGCAAGCGCAATAGAACCGGCGAACATCGTGCACGCCAGTGAACCGGCGTGGTCACCTTATCTGGTTGGCGGACTTATTGGGCTGTTGTCCATGGCGACGTTTTATTGGTCCGACAAACCCATCGGAGTGAGCACCGCCTATGCGCGAATCGCCGGCATGCTCGGCAAGATTGTCGCGCCCCGCTATACGCTGGGCCTGAACTATTTCAAGGAGACTCAACCGGTAATCGAGTGGGAAGTGATGCTCCTCGCCGGTATCTTGATTGGAAGTCTACTGGCCGCCTGGAGCGGCGACCAGCTCGTGAGTCGTTGGATTCCTGAACTTTGGCAGACACGCTTCGGCGAGGACAGCGTCATACCACGTTTAGTGAGTGCGTTTGTCGGCGGAATAGCGATGGCTTTTGGCGCGCGATTGGCCGGTGGCTGCACGAGCGGTCACGGTATAAGTGGCGCGCTGCAACTGTCCATCGGCTCGTGTATCGCGCTGCTGTGTTTTTTTCTCGGCGGCATGGCGGCGGCAATCCCGTTATTTGGGTAATCCAGATTCGTTGATTAATGATGCACGTAACAGTCGTGAATCATTTGGCGTACGTGTCATCGGCCAATGTCGGAGTGATGTTTTTATGAGTCAAAACGAAGCCGCCGCGCCGCCGCAAAATGAGAAAGCTCAGACGCAAACGCACCAACGTTTGCTCGGCCTGTTGTTCGGAATCGCCTTTGGATTCCTGCTGCAAAAAGGTGGCGTCGGGCAGTATGAAGTTCTTATGGGTGCCTTGCTACTGCGCGACATTACGGTTTTCAAAATCATACTCAGCGCGATTCTCGTGGGCATGGTGGGCGTCTTTGTGCACGTGTGTTTACAGCGAGATTGCTCGCTACGCTCAAGCCGAATGCGTGGACATTTTCACGTGGTGGCCAAGGCATCGCCCATTTGATCTAAATGAGTCTGATCAATTCACTCCGACAAACTCGAACAAGGATGGAACGTATGAATATTTTACTATACAAAGCCTGGTCACCTTACACGGTCGGGGGATTGATTGGTCTATTAAGCTGGTTCGCTTTCGCGACTGTCGATAAGCCGTTAGGAATTACCACGGCCTTCGAACACACCGCCGCACTCAGCATACAAGCGGTCGCACCTCAAATCACGCACACAAACACCTACTACACGGATCCGGATAAAAAGCCGCAGATCGGTTGGGAGTGGATGCTGGTCGTCGGTGTTTTTATCGGCGCTTTCCTCAGTTCAAAACTTTCCGCGGATCGCAGCACGGATAACGGTGTTCCGGCACTGTGGGCACAACGCTTTGGGCCAAGTGCTTCGAAACGTTTTGCGGGGGCGTTTTTGGGCGCGGCGGTGATGATGTTTGGCGCGCGACTGGCGCAAGGGTGCACGAGCGGTCATGGCATCAGCGGCGTTTTGCAACTCGCCGTTTCGAGTTGGATCTTCGTCGCGGTTTTCGTGCCGGCTGCACTGCTTACGGCCTTTGTTCTCTACGGAAAAGTGAGACATGAACATGTTTGATACACCACAAAATCTTATTCTCGGCTTGGCGACCGGCATCGCGTTCGGATTCTTTTTGCAAAAAGGCCGCGTTGCCAAGTTTGACGTCATACTTGGCCAATTGCTGCTTCGTGATTGGACGGTGGCAAAGATCATGACGACAGCAGTAGCTGTGGGTTCTGTCGGTGTATACGCCTTGGTGGAAATGAACCTGGCGACGTTACATATTAAGCCGGCGCTTTTAGGCGGAGTCATTTTCGGCGGGCTATTGTTCGGCATTGGACTTGCTATTTTTGGGTATTGTCCGGGCACCGGCGTTGCCGCAAGCGGAGAAGGCCACCGTGATGCGATGGTAGGCGTTGCAGGAATGTTGTGCGGCGCGGCTGTTTATGTCGCGCTCTATCCAAGCTTAAAACCTATGATCTCGGCGTTCGCCGATTGGGGCAAGATAACCCTTCCCGAAGCGGCGTCGACCTCGCCTTGGCCTTGGGTAATTGGGTTGGTTGCGATGATCATGCTTGCGTTGTTTATGCTTGAAAATCGTCGATTTAAAACGACGTGAGAGCAATAAATTTTCACCCGGCCAGTGATAGGCTGAGTTCGACGTCGTAGTCGAACAAATCGGGAATGGAGCCGCCGTTGGTGATTGCCGTGAGCTTTGCGGCAGGGCCAGGCGTGGTGGAACAATTCGTAAAGCGCTGGCTCGTCCCATTCGCGACAGGCCACTTCGGCGATAATCTGCTGCGCCAGCACGTCGATAGGCTGTTCGGGCATGATAATGCGGTCCAGCTCATCGCGTCGCATCGCATCGAGCAGCGCGGTACATTCCAGCAGATCATCGCGCGAAAGCGGAAACAATCGCCCCTTGGGCAGCCCGCCCACGGCGTGACTCGAGCGGCCCACACGCTGCAAAAACGTGGCGATAGAGCGCGGCGACATTCTCTTCGCCGAGCCGCTCCAGCGATAACACTAAATGCGCGCCACGCTTGTTGCCCGCGAGCGCGTGGATTTCGTCGACGATCACCGTGCGCACTGTTTGCAACATCTCGCGCCCGGACGTGGATGTGAGCAGAATGTAGAGCGATTCCGGTGTCGTCACCAGAATATGCGGCGCCTGTTTGCGCATCTTTGCGCGCTCGTGCTGAGGTGTGTCGCCGGTGCGCACCCAGGCGCGGATTTCTACTTCTTGCAGCGATTGCTGAAAACAATTCATCGCGAATGCCGGCTAAGGGCTGTTCGAGATTTTTCTGGATGTCGTTGGAAAGCGCCTTGAGCGGCGAAATGTAAAGCACATGGGTCTCGTCCGCCAGGCGCCCTTGCGCCCCTTCGCGCAATGCGCAAGAAATCATTGTAGCATTGATGTGAATGGTGATCGGTTGTGGAGGGATTGCGTTTGGCGTAAATGATTCGACTGGTGCGACGTCACAGTGGGTGACGCCGGTATTGAGCGTCATCCACCGAGGCGTCTCGGCCTTTCCCCACTGACCTTGATTGCCGCCTCCCACGCGATGATCAACGGCCTCGCTCGGGCCTCCCCAAAGAAAACGGCTGTTGGCGGGAGAAAAGACCCGCTCCTCGGCCCCATCTCCTGTCCAACGAAGCTCAAAAACACGCCGAGTAACCTACTTGGCCGACCATTCTCGACGTTTTTTGGCGTTGAGTTTACGGAACATGGATGTGGATTTTTGGAAAAAGGCGGTTTATAGTTCCTATCCTCCAAACGAAGGCTATAGATTGGAGATGCGGTGTGACTATTGATACGGACAATGCCCAGTCAGATAAATGGGGCAGCAATGAAGACAAGTATCGAGACCTGAGTGTTG